>JBJTFZ010000146.1:0-28839 GCA_046093685.1 bacterium | reverse complement strand
CACAATGAGATATCCTTGATCTGCCTTTAACAAAGAACCTGATTTGATTTGAGAAAAATCGGTTTTCCAATAACCTCGGCTGTCAAACACTTTTTCAATAGTTCCAAATAAATTGGTGAATGAAGGTGTTGTTTCAACGATCACGGGAGCTGATTCTGTTGATGAGTTGTCCAAAACAACATTAACGCTGTATTGCGCAAATTTAGCTTTGATGTCTTCTTCGGTTGGTTTTTCGGTATCATCTTCTTCATTTCCGGTCCCGGGAAGAAAGATTGCAAGATTGTCCAGTATGTCTTGTTCGAATGCAACTGTGTATGCGATGACTTGTTCAGTGGTAAATGTCTCACGAACGGTTTCTAGGGCGCCTTTGATGAGATTTGCAACATTTGATTTATCATAGTCATTGATTTTTTCACGAAACTCTTGCATGAGCTTCATGCTCATTCGGCTTAGATTCTCAAGCTCTGTTCGGTGTATGTGATATTGAGTTGTAAGTTCCTGAGCTTTCTTCTTTGTAATCTTTTTGTTTCGAACAAGTGATTCCAAATCGCTGATTTTATATTCTTTTTTATTGATGATGATAAGTACATCAAATTCCATCAGGCCGAGTTCATTTTCCACTTGCCCAAGCACAAATCCTAGTGGCTTGATTCTATCATTGAATTTTGTGATCAGTGATTGTTCGGTTGCCCTATATCCTGCAATGAGTTCATTGCGTGGTTTTTGAAATGCATCCTCTTCGAACATTTGTGGAATTCTTCTTTTGAGAAAGATCATCACATCATCAATTGCCTTGGCAAAGAGTTTTCCTTGTCCTTTGGGAAATTTCAGTAAAGTGGGATTATCAGGATGAGTGAAATTATGAACGAAACAATAATCATAAAGTATTGGTTTGGTAACGCTCACTTGGTCAAGGATATGCTTCACTGTTGTTAATCTGCCTGTGCCACTGACGCCCGATACAAATACATTGTACCCATAGGATTGCAGTTCCGCTCCCAGCGTGATTGCTTCTATGGCTCTATCTTGTCCGACTATTCCCTTAAGGGGAGTGAGTTCCTTGGTTGAGGTGAATACGAAGATTTGTTCCGGGCATGTCCATGTGAGCTGATCATGCTTCAACTGCGTATGAGTGGATGGAACTTTTTTTGATGTTTGACTGTCATGCTTACTCATGTAAAACCCTTACGATGCACTCATGAAACAATTCGTGATGATTTTGATTACTCTGTCTTTTGTCACAGGTTGCAATGCACAAGTTGAAAACAAAGTTCCTCGACAAGAATCCACAAAAATAAAGGTCGTCAAAAGTGACTCCGCATGGAAAGAGGAACTTTCGTATGAAGATTATTGCATCATACGGAAAAAGGGGACTGAAATCCCTTTCACCGGTACTTTGCTCTATACTTCCGAACCAGGATCATATCATTGCAAGGCATGTGATCAACTCCTTTTTTCATCCGATACCAAATTTGATTCGGGTACGGGATGGCCATCATTTTTTGAACCTGCTTCAAAACAAGCGATAACCGAGATTGAAGACAAACGCTATACATTTACCACATTTGAGGTATTGTGTTCGCGCTGTGATGCTCACTTGGGTCATGTGTTCGATGATGGACCGAAGCCAACCGGCCTAAGATATTGCATCAACTCTGCTTCGATGACATTCAAAAAGAAATAATCATAGTCCGAGATATCGAGCTTCTTGTTCTTCATTCGGTCCAACCTTCAAAGGAAGCATGCTCGGATTGGCAAATACCCATTCCAAAGTGTCTGTGATGGTTTCACTCAAAGGTCTGATAGTCAGACCTGCTTTAATTGCTTTATCACAATTGGTGCGGTGAAATCCATATAAACCGGGTAGGGTATCGGGTATCCATAATGGGAGATCATTCCAAGGTATCACTCCTCTTTCAAGAAGTGTGGCATCGGCTACCCAGCATATATCAAGTGTATGCTCATAGCAACCCATTGACTCTGTCAGAATATCCTCCACAAATCTTCGTGGCCCCGTCACATTGAATTCTCCGGTCAACCCTTGCTCAAGAGCGTGTAGAGTGAATTCTGCCATGTCTCTTATGTCAATGAATTCCCAGGCGCTTGTATTGGGGTCACCCGGCGCAAGCATCTTTCCGTTCAAACTGTGTTTCATGCCACATCGAACAGGCCAATAGGTGAAGCGATCGGTGGGATCATGCGGTCCAACAAGCAGACCCGGTCTTAGAATCAATGCATTATGTGTGCAATGTTCCACAATGATATCCTCGCACATTGCTTTCATTGCACCATAATTTTCTCCTGTAACTACCGACTCATCTTTTGAGCACTCCTCACGCTTTCCTGATTCATCATTGATAGTGGAAAGATCCGAATACACAGACAATGTTGAAATGAAGCAATATGGTTTATCTCTCTTTGCCCAATAGGAAGCTGATTTCTCGACTATGTTTGGGATATAACCGCATGTATCAATAATGCAATCCGCTTGAACTTCATCCAATGCATGCAAATCCACGGCTCTGTCACCCAGAATGATGTTCACACCCTCCGGTTTGAAGTCGGGATGTGTTTTGCCTCTGTTGAACATTGTCACGGAATGCCCTTGTTGAAGTGCTTGCTCCACGATTGCTCTTCCCAAAAATTGTCGTCCGCCTATGATGAGGATATGCATGGTGTAGTTAGGATATCAATCTGCAGAAGCAGATTGTTTGAGGAGAAATTGCAATGGTAGGTGAAGTCTTGCACGCCAAGCTTCTTCATTGTGATCAGCGCCTTCTTCCATCAAGGACCAATAGTGATCATTATCGTATCCATGCAAGGAAGCTATGGCATTCATGCGTTCTAGATGTGGCTTATACATTGCATCCAAGCCTTCCGTGCCGGAATCAACATAAAGAAGTTTATCGGCAAAAGCGGGTGGAACATGTTGTTCAAAATAGGTAAGAATGGCTTTTGGGATAGACTCATCTTTCACAATAAGCGAACCAGGCCAATGGGTTGATAGACCTGCAATGCCACCGAAATATTGAGGATATTCGCTCATGGCATAGAGCGAAATCAAGCCACCCATGCTTGATCCCATCATGAAATTATCTTTTGGGGAAGAACTTGCAGAAAACATTTTCTCAATAAATGGCTTGAGTTCACTAGTAATGAATAACAAATACTCATCAGCCAATGGTTTGCCATGCAATTCAATGGTTGTGAATGCTTCGCGGATGCTGTCCGGAATGAATTGCAATGCTTTTTCAGGAAAATATTCTGCTCTTCTCAGATTATCGATATTCCATATTGCCACGATGATTGAAGGGCGTAAGGAATCCTCATATTCAGCCAATACTTCATCTACACCCCATTCCTGATGATTCCATGTATGAGTATCATCAAAAAGCATTTGACCATCATGCATATAGACAACCGGATAGGTCTTTTTTGGAGTATACCCATTCGGCAGCAATACATCAATTGTTCTTGGACTCACATGCGAGGATGGGAAGTCAGAAAAACGCACAATCTTGCCATATGACACCGAGGGAACGGGCAATGCAAGATTCTCTTCGGCTCCTTGAAGGATATATGTGGAAAACAACCCGAAAAGGATGAGCAACAGTCTGATGTGAACGATATGCATGGGTGCAAAATTACTATTTTTAGCGATGATTTCATGCATTTACCAATGTCAAACTTGATGCTTGACACTCCTACGCATTATGAGGTGATTCCGGGCTTGCTTTTCGCCGGATCATGCCCATGGGATATGGTCTCGGGAAGAGACTTGGTATCAGAGTTGAATGTTTTGGGAGTGCATGAATTTATCACTTTGCGCGATGACTTGAACCTTATGGACATATCCTCACGCTTTGTGTCGGTGTATCCGGATATGTCAATCGTTCAATTCCCAATAAAAGACTTCTCGGTGCCGGATTCTCAGATGATGAGACAAATTTTGGATGTCATGAAGGCCCATGTTCTGAATAATCGGAAGGTATATGTGAGCTGTGCCAAAGGACTGGGAAGAACGGGTATTGTCATCGGCTGTTTTCTTTCTGAGTACCTTGATTTGTCCGGTGAAGAGGCATTGCAACAGATGAATCTCAAAAGAGCTCAATGTGATTTCGAGAAAGATTGTCATTCACCTGAAACTCCGGAACAAATCGAATTTGTTTTGCAGTGGAATTCATCAAGTTCCATCGAACGATAGTTCTCCGATTATTGAATTCCTTTAACGGTTTCTTAAGATTTTTTTTACCAAATGTTCAGCTGAAATCATTCTTTAGGCAACATATTACATTTCGTTCATTCGTGCGGTACTCCATCTTTTGGGTTTTGATTCCAAAGATTGTATTTGCCAGAAACTCTTGGCAACACACACAATGTTGAATATCATTATGGCAATTTCATGAAACATAGAAGCTCACAGTTCATATTTCTTTTTCTCTTCTTGCTCTTCAATTCTTGTGGTGAAGGATTGGCACCTCCGGAGCCTGAGAAGGCAATGGTCCCGGGTTTATTGCGCGGGACAATTGTGTATGTAGGTGGCAAAGAGGGTTGGGTTAATGCTCCTGATAGCGTCATTGCCATTCGGGCTGCAGGTTTCATAAAATATCCTTTGCCTGATAGTGCTGGGATCATCAATGAATTGTTGGAAGGAAGAGCAATCATTTCAGGATTATTGTCACTTCCATTGTTCGTTGATTCATCCACATTTGAAATACCCATACCTACGCCACCAATGACACTGCAGTACTTTGCGATTGCTCAGCAAACAACCACGGATTTGAACTCCCAGACAATCGTTGGAGTATATTCAGACAAATCAAATTTCGATCCATTACCCATTGTGATTCGTTCCGGTGATACCGTGAACATTCGCATCACCGTGGATTTTCGTAATCTTCCTCCACAGCCATTCTAATGAAACATATGTTCATAGCATTCATCTTCTTTGTGTTTTCCGGATTGCAAATGCAAGCAGGAACAATACGAGGAACAATCACTGATTCTCTCGATGCAATTCCATTATATGGAGCAAATGTTCGAATAGAAAACACAAAGATTGGTGCAATGGCAAATTCTCAAGGGAAATTCATAATTGAGAAATTAAAGAAAGGACAATATGCATTGCGAATCACCTATGTGGGTTATTCAAGCAAGGTAGTGTCAGTAACACTCGCGGGTGATGAATCAACCGTTGATGTGATGATACAACTCCCAAGAAAAGATGTCAATTCATCCTCTGTAATCGTTTCTGCCGGAAAAAGAACACAATCCATTCAGGAAGTTCCGGTTTCTGTTGCATTGCTCGATCAGCAAGCCATACAGCAAAGAAATGTTAATCGAATCGATGAAGTTCTTCGATATGTATCCGGAGTAAATGTGGCTCGTGATCAAGTCAGTATTCGAGGTTCATCAGGTTTTGCTTTGGGAATAGGAAGTAGGGTTGCCTTACTTCTTGATGGATTTCCCATGCTCAGCGCAGACAATGGAGACATGAAGTTCGATGCACTCCCCATGCCGGAAATTCAAAGGGTGGAGGTTGTAAAGGGAGCCGGATCCGCCCTCTATGGCACGGGTGCACTTGGTGGTGTTGTCTCATTATTCACGAGAAGACCGGCAGACACCGCGCGCATCATGATCAGAAGTTATGCCGGGATGTATACACAACCTCGTTATGATCAATGGGTAGTCCATGAAGATCCACCACCGCTATATGGACTTGATATTAGCTATGGTCAAGCATTCGACAATCTTGAAGTAACCATGCTCGGTGGAACAAGATATGACAAAAGTTATAGGCTGACCGATCAATCACGGCGATATAATCTCTTTACGAAAGTTGGATATACATTTGACAAGCAAGCGAGAACAACTCTCACAGGCATTGTAAATCTTGCACTGGAAGACAAAGGAGATTGGGTGTATTGGAATTCTCTCGATAGCGCAACAAGACCACCTACAACTTCCAATCCAGATCGCATGACCATTTCTTCCAAGGCAATGCTGGGATTGCATCTGAGACATTTTTTCCAAGATAATTCATTGCTAAGTATTCGTTCGAGCACATTCATCACGGATTTCGACAATTATAATCTTCTTCCATCTGAAGAAGCAGTTGCGAGCAATGCACAATCATTCAACTCTGAAATTCAATATTCTCGATCCATCGCAGATCAAGTGTTCTTCACTTCGGGTATTAATGCGATAGTGAATATTGTTGAAGCGCCTATTTATGGTAAGAAGCAACAGTCTTTTTTGTCGGGTTATGCTCAAACTGAAATTAAGCCGGGAATCGAAGGCATGGTCTTGACCTTAGGCGGTCGATTTGATCACGAAAAAACAGATACTTCAGATGCACAATTTGTGATATCACCGAAAATTGCCGGGAGCTGGCTTGCTCCTTTTGGGGTGCAATTCCGAGCGTCAATTGGAAGAGGTTTTCGTGCCGCCACCGTTGCCGAGCGATATGCTGCATTGCGCTTCCAAGGAATAACTGTATTGCCCAATCTTACAATTAAACCCGAATATAGCGTTTCGTATGAAGTCGGTGCCTCAACGGCAATTCCATTGAATCAAGATGCCGATCTCTTGATGATGGACATTGCGCTTTTCAACAATTCAATGGATGATCTGGTTGAACCATCATTCACGCCATCCGGAAATGTGCAATTCAGAAATGTAACATCAGCCAGAGTTCGAGGAATTGAAATTGGAATGCGTACTCAACTTTGGGGTGGATATGGATTCGAAACATCTTTGACATATATGGATCCTGTAGATCTTTCATTGCAACAAACCCTGCCATATAGATCTTCAACGCTATGGTATACTCGATGTACCATACCTGTGACCGATGAAATTCAATTTCAAACGGATTATCGTTTCCTTAGCAAAGTGGAATTGATAGATTCTCGAATTACCGCACTTGGATTTATTGAAGATGCGGATGCGAGAGTTCCCATTCATGTCTGTGACATGCGACTCATCGTGAATATGCAGTCTGTGGTCAATGTGCCCATGACTTTGACATTCAATGCAAAAAATATATTTGATTATTACTATACAGAGATAATGGGAAATCTGGCTCCCAATAGACAATTGTCCATACAGGGAGAGGTCTTGTTATGACATTCATCAAGATTATCATCATTGCATTAATGCTCAGCTCGGATGCTCTGGCAGATTCAACGCAAATCTTTCACTATGGTAGATTGACAATAGCACAGCAGGATGCATTGCCATTTGATCCTGCCTTGAAACCATTTTATCATGGAGTTGCTTCCGGAGATCCCTTAACCGACAGAGTGATTATTTGGACAAGAATCACACCTGATATTGACGGGCCCGTAGAGATATCATGGGTCATTGCCAATGATCCCGCATGCACGGATATCATTCAGTCAGGCAAGGTGTCCACTGACCAAGTAAAAGACTATACGGTAAAAGTTGATGTCTCGGGATTGAAAAGCGGAACATATTATTATTATAGATTCAGTCATGAAGGTACAACATCTTTGATTGGAAGAACAAAAACAGCTCCTTCGCAATCAGTCAATGATCTTCGTTTCGGTATTGCATCCTGTGCAAATTATCAGCAAGGATATTTCAATGCCTATGCCCATATGGCCAAAAGGAATGATTTGGATGCAATACTGTTTCTTGGCGATTATATTTATGAGTATGCAGCCAAAGGATATGGATATTCCGAGAAAGTGGGAAGATCGCATCTACCTGAGCAAGAGTCGGTTTCTTTGAGTGATTATAGAATTCGGTATTCATTCTATAGACTTGATCCTGATCTTCGTCGCTTGCATCAATTGCATCCATTCATAGGAATTTGGGATGATCATGAAACCGCGAATGATTCATGGCCTGGCGGGGCGGCAAATCATCAGGCGAATGAAGGAGAATGGGAGTTGCGAAAACAATCGGGAAAAAAAGCATTCATGGAATGGTTGCCCATCAGGGAACAAGATGATCGAGGAATCATTTATAGATCATTGTCTTATGGTCCATTATGTGAACTATTTATGCTGGATACCCGCTTGGAGGGTCGAGACAAACCAATGGGACCCAAAGATACCGCCACCACAGCAATAGATACACTGCTATGGCAAAGTCCTGAAAGGACATTACTCGGCAAAAAACAATATGATTGGCTCTATTCATCATTGAAAAACAGCAATGCAACATGGAAGCTGATTGGTAATCAAGTGATGATCATGCCACTCGACGGTTTTACGAATCAGGATTCTTGGGATGGATATCCCGCAGAAAGGAAGGCATTGCTTTCATCATTGCGGCGAGATTCAATAAAGAATGTGGTTTTTGTAACCGGTGATATCCACAGCACTTGGGTTTCGGAATTACCCATCGAAAAAAATGATGTAGACTATCAAGCTGCAACCGGTAGAGGATCAACTGCCGTTGAATTCGTCACTCCAAGCATCACTTCCGCAAATATCAATGAACTTTTGAATATTCCTCCGGGTTCAGTGCAAACACAATTTCTTGCACTTCAGGCAAAGACATTGAATCCACACATCAAGGATGTGGAATTGGATAATCATGGATATGTCATTTTGAATCTTTCCTCGAGCAAAGCACAAGCAGATTGGTATTTCGTTGATTCAACAACAACTCGGAGGCTTGGAGAAAAATTTTACAAAGGTTTTTCCACTACGATTGGTACAAATGCATTGAAACAGGAGACTTCTGCTTTGCCCATACGGGCTGGTGGACCTATCGATCCATCGGAATCCATTGTGTCTGTTCAAGAGGACACGCCGGCATTGGCTATTGGCAATTATCCTAATCCATGCAACGAATACACCATGATTCACTATGTGATTGCTCGAAACACTTCCGTGACCATTTCAATCTTGGATATTCAAGGAAATGAAGTTGCAAGGCCAATGCAAGATATCATGCATTCGCCCGGTCCTTATGCAGCTCGAATTTCTGTCACTGATTTGCCTTCCGGAACCTATTTCTATCGAATCATCATTGGTGAATCAACCATCACACGATCACTCACCATCATTCATTGATGGTTTTGGAGTTACTTTATTCATGGCCAAGAAACCTGGTAAACACAATAAGCACATTACAATAACCAATGCTCGCGTACATAATCTCAGAGATGTTTCTTGTGAGATTCCCAGAAATGCACTCACTGTGATTTCAGGAGTAAGCGGTTCCGGAAAATCGTCACTTGCATTTGAAACACTTTATGCTGAAGGACAAAGAAGATTTGTTGAATCATTGTCATCCTATGCCCGACAATTTCTCGACAGGATGAATAAACCCGATGTTGAAAGCATCACTGGTATCCCACCGGCAATTGCAATCGAACAAAGAGGTTTTGCAAGAAATCCTCGGTCAACGGTTGCCACACAAACTGAAGTATATGATTATCTGAGATTGCTCTTTGGTCGCATAGGTGCAACGAAGTGTTCATGCGGACGCATCGTTCGAAGAGATACTCCCGCACAAGCCGCATCGGTCATATCCGAATGGAATGAAGGTGAACGCTTATACATATTGTTTCCAATCATCAGTGGTCAGTATTCATTTGAAGAAGCAATAGCAATGTTGAAGGAGAATGGTTTTTACAGAGCCGTCGCTCCCGCAAGTGATGCAATCATTGATCTGCAAGACACTCCATTGAAATCCATAGAGCAGCCACATGAGCTCATGATTCTCGCGGATCGAATCATCATAAAAAAAGACCAAGATTTCATTTCACGCTTGACTGATTCACTTGAAACCGCATTTTCGCTCGGGCATGGAAAAGTAACGGTCAGAAATATCTCAATGATGGAGGATGCTTGCTTTAGCACTATTTATGAATGCGCTTTTTGTGGAATAGTATATCAAGAACCTGAACCGAGATTGTTTTCTTTCAATTCACCATTTGGCGCATGCAGAACATGTCAAGGATTTGGAAGAAGCATTGGTTTGGACAAACATCTCGTCATACCCGATCCACATTTGTCACTTCAAACCGGTGCAATACATCCATTCCGAACGGCAGGCTTCACTGAATATCACAGAGACTCATTGGATTTTTCGAGAAGACATTCCATACCTGTCGGCATTCCTTATTCAATGTTGACAGAGAAACAACAATCGATGCTTTGGGAAGGAGATGCATTATTTCCGGGAATCAATGGATTTTTTGCCAGAGCAGAAGAAAAAGCCTCTTCAAAAGTAGGATACCGCGTTTTATTGTCACGGTATAGAGGTTATACCACTTGTCCTGAATGCAACGGAGCAAGACTTCGCAATTCCGCTCGAAGAGTATTCGTGTCAGAAAAAACATTGCCCGATATCATTCGCATGACGATTGCCGATGCATCCGCTTGGTTTGATGACCTTCAATTAGATGAGCATCAATTGCACATTGCGGATATGGTTTTGAAGGAGATTCGTTCACGGCTTCGCATGTTGGTGGATATTGGTTTGGAGTATATCACATTGGATCGGATGGCTCATACCCTGTCCGGAGGTGAATCACAAAGAATAACGCTTGCAACATCATTGGGAAGTTCGCTTGTGGGCACATTGTATGTGCTTGATGAGCCTAGCATCGGATTGCATCATCGCGATACATGGCGACTCATGAATCTCTTGAAGCGACTTCGATCCCTTGGAAATACCGTTGTAGTTGTTGAACATGATCCCGACATTATATCATCAGCAGATCATGTTCTTGACATCGGACCTAAAGCAGGAGAGCTTGGTGGACATATCATGTTTTCAGGAACTGTGGAAGATATGCTCTCATCGGATGATTCACTGACCGGGAGATATTTGTCAGGAAAAATCGGAATCCAATTCCCTCAAAAAAGATCAAAAGGAAATGGCGCATCATTGGAGATCATTCAACCAATTGAAAGAAATCTAAAAGGGGAGAATGTTACTATCCCGCTGAATTGCATCGTTGTCATTTCGGGTGTTTCAGGTTCCGGTAAAAGTACACTTGTTCATGAAGTACTAGCTCCAGCATTAAAGAAAAAGTATGCCGGATATTCAGGTTCAATCGGAGCTTGCAAGGATGTCTTGGGGTCTCAGCATTTGAATTCCGTTGAAATCGTTGATCAAACTCCAATAGGAAAATCCTCTCGTTCAACGCCCGTGACGTATACAAAAGCATTTGATGCAATTCGCGATGTGTTTGCTGAAACCCATGCTGCAAAACAATTGGGCTGGAGATCCGGATATTTTTCTTTCAATGTGCCCGGAGGTCGATGCGAAGCATGTGAGGGCAATGGAAGCGTGACAGTTGAAATGCAATTTCTTCCTGATATCACGCTTGAATGTGAATCTTGCAAAGGAACGAGATATAAAAAAGAAGCCCGGGACATACTCTTCAAAGGTTTGTCGATCGTTGATGTTTTGAACATGACCGTTCAAGAAGCACTTGCTTTCTTTGCAGGAAATAAACGCATCGTCAACAAATTACAGGTATTGTCTGATGTAGGTTTGGGCTATGTGCGCTTGGGACAACCTAGTACTCGACTATCCGGAGGTGAGGCTCAACGCATCAAACTCGCTGCCGCAATCGATGATTCAAAAGCAGAAAAAACGCTCTTTATCTTTGATGAACCCACCACCGGACTGCATTTGGATGATATAGCAACACTATTGTCTTGTTTCAGAGCATTGGTCGCCAAAGGGCATAGCGTTTTGATCATAGAGCATCATCTCCATGTGATTGCATCGGCTGATCATGTCATAGATCTTGGCCCTGAGGCCGGCGAATCGGGAGGACATGTCATTGCAAAAGGAACACCTGAGCAAATCATGAAAGTATCCGCATCTCATACCGGCAAAGCGCTGAAAACTCTCTTGAAATAATCATCGATACCGTATCTTGCATTCATGAACATAAGCCTGAAGCACATCGTCCGCATAGCGATCACACTTGCCATAGTCATTGGCTCATCGTATATCGCCTTAAGAAACATCAATCTCGACATTCTGTTTTCAACATTGTTGAATGCACGATATGAATGGGTACTTCTCTCCATTCCGGTTATGCTTGTTTCCCATTGGCTTCGAGCCCTGCGATGGAAGACCATGCTTTCCCCTGTGGTTGAGAAGCCATCACTTCTGAATATGTTTTCTGCTGTCATGATTGGATATGCAGTGAATAATGTTATTCCCAAAGGTGGTGAATTGATGCGACCGATCCTGTATTCACGAAGGGACAAGGTTCCATTGTCGACAGTGATGGCTTCGATGATTGTGGAGCGTTTCTTTTTTGATGCAATCATGGTATTATTGTTCATTGCGGGTGTATTCATCTTTCAAAGATCAGACATCGAAAAAGCATTCCCATGGTTTTCTTGGGCGCAGATGTTATCCGTGATAGGAATACTCGCCTCCATCATCATCCTTATACTCATCATTGCCTTTTTCCCTGCACTTACCGATTGGCTCTTGAAAGTAACGATTCGCCCATTCTCACAAACTTTTTATGAACGCATACATAAACTGACGGATACATTTGAACATGGATTTGAAATCATCAAAACTCCCTCACAATATGTCCGGCTGACATTGGAATCATTCGGTATATGGCTTGGGTATTTGTTTCCTATGTGGATCATGATGTATTCATTTGATTTTCAATCTCGGATGAATCTCAATCTTATTGATGCCACTTTCCTTTTTTCCGTTGGAACATTGTCACAGTTCACGCCTGCACCTGGTGGAATAGGCGTATATCACTCCTTGATCCAAACGGCAATGGTGCGTATTTACGGAATCATGCCTGAAGAAGCATTGGCTTATGCAACGCTAACTCATGGCATTAATCTGATTGTGTGTTTTGTGATCGGTGGTGCTTTTTTTGTCTATGAAAACAGAATTTATCCTCTGCCAAAAGATTTGGATGAAATAGAAAAGGAAACATTGGGATGAATGTTCTGTGGATTGCAATTGGAGGAGCTCTCGGCAGTGTTTTGCGCTATGCGATCAGCATGGCATTGCAAGGTGGCACCGGATTGTTTCCATTGGGAACGATGACTGTCAATATTGTGGGATCATTGCTATTGGGTGCATTATTTTCAATGCAGGAAGGGAATAGTCCCATCACAAATGAAATGTGGCTTTTGCTTAGTGTGGGACTTTGCGGAGGATTTACCACATTCTCAACATTCGGGCTTGAGACCTATGTGCTTTGGAAAGAAAAACATGTGGTTGAAGCCGTATTGTATATGATGTCGAGTCTTGTGGCGGCTCCGGCTTCAATCGCATTGGGATATGCTTTGATGAAGACATTCAAGGGTTGACGGTAAATAAACCTTCCAAATCTGATCGTTGTTTTGTGAATTGCAATCCGGACTCCAAGTGCTTTACCACGCATGTTCCGGCCAATGCTTCATCCGGTCCGATGATGACAACATGCTTCACACCGAGTTTGTCTGCTTCCTTCATTTGCGCTTTGATCGATCTGTTTTGTACATCCGTGACAACTGATACTTTGAGTGCATTCCGCAATGTATGTGCATATTCAGTCACGGCTCTACGCGATTCTTGAGTTTCAAACCCTATCACATAGACATCAGGATTCTGAGTTGTGGTTTGTGATTGTTCGGCATTGATGGCGATCAATAGTCTCTCCATGCCGAAACCAAAGCCAATGCAAGGAGTATGCTTTCCTCCAAAATGCTCAAACAAATGATCATATCTACCGCCACCGCCCAGAGCATCTTGTGATCCCAAAGCCGTACTTGTTATCTCAAATACGGTATGAGAATAATAATCAAGTCCACGGACAAGTCTGGGATTTACTGAATATGGAATCGCAAGTCCATCAAGCATAGACAATACCGCATCGAAATGATCTTTGCTCTCAGCATCAAGCATTTCCAATAGCGAGGGAGCTTTGTCACTCAAAGACTTGTCACCCGGATTCTTTGAATCCAGAATACGAAGTGGATTTGTTTTAAGCCGAGATTTTGAGTCTTCCGATAATTCGGATTCAAAATCGGAAAAATATTCTACAAGCCTCTGTTTGAAGAGTTGCCTTACTGTAGGAGTTGCCAATGTGTTTATGTGCAATTCCCGGGATGTAATTCCAAGCGCATGAACAATGTCATGTGCGAGGGATAGAATTTCAATATCAGCTTCGGGAGTAGCCGAACCCATCAATTCACTTCCAAATTGATGGAATTGCCTTTGCCGACCTTTTTGTGGTCGTTCATATCGAAAGAATGGACCGATATAGTAGAGTCTTGCAATTTGTTGCTGAGCGGTTAGATTATGCTGTATGGCGGAGCGCACAACAGCAGCAGTTGCTTCCGGCCGAAGCGTTAAGAGGTCTCCACCACGATCAGGAAATGAATACATCTCTTTTCCGACGATATCCGTTTCTTCACCGACGGATCTTTTGAACACTTCCGCAAATTCCATGATCGGTGTTCGAATTTCATGATAGCCATATTGAGCTGTAAGCATGCGAATTGTGTTTTCAATTGCATGCCATGATTCAATCTCTTGGGGAAGAATGTCTTTTGTACCGCGAATAGACTGCATATGTATTTAAAGAATGAGTGATGCTTGAAGAAATACATTGATTTGATTTCTTCTGGTGTTTTCACCTATGAATTGCCATTCATACCATGATCGCAAGGAAAGTGAGCTTCCATCCCGATAGGACATCATGCCATACATTTCCGGGCCATAGATCAATGTTTCGGACTGTAATTGGGACTGACTCGTGGATTGCTGATAGGGTTCTTGTAGAAGTCTGTACAACCTGCCTCCCAAGCCAATGCGAAAACCACCGATGGTTGGAACAAACATAAGGAATTTGAAGAACTGTTCCGTGCTCATGGTGATTGGTGTTTCGCTGAATTCAGACCAAGACATGATGCCTCTGTCAAAGCGCCGAACAAAAAGATTGGCTTCCAAAGACCATCCTTGATTGAATCTATGGATTATGGAATCTCTGTAACTGAATTGTCTGAAACTAAAGCTTCGCATAGCGGTTCCCGGTAATTCAAAGTCAAATACCGTATAATTTGCGAGCACTTCAAATTGAGGATGCATTTCAAATGATTGGTTCACCCAATGCAAAGATGGAAGAAATCGTATGCTGCTGTTTTTGTTATTGAATGAAGATCGTTCAGACTTCAAAAACACAAAGTGCGTTTGTTGCATAACGCCGGAAATATTCATCGAGAGATGTTTTGTGATGGACCTTTTCCAGAACATCGAACCGACTATCAATTGTTCATCACGATCATCATTGTTTTGAAAACTTGGAGTGTCATATCTCAGAAGTGAGGCAGAGGCATCATATCCAATGGTATCGCGCTGTCCAAGAATGAATTGCCCCAGAGAAAACACTCTAAATCTATTGGATATATTATCTCTTTGGAATTCTTGCTTTCTGATGATGTCCAATTGATCCTGATCTATCGTGAATAAAGGTATGACAGCGTTTTTTTCATCTCTTGTGAACAATGAAAATCCGGATTTCACCATCAATCCGGAATCATGTTGATAGAGAATTCCACCCGATACATTTACTGTGAATTCTTGCAAATTCCTATTGATTGAAGTTGTGGTGAATTCCGTGATGGGCTTTTGAAATTGCCTTGCAATATCAGCAATCTCTGCATTGATGGTGAATTCTGCCATCACTTTGGGAAGGATCTCAATACCGATGTCTGCCAATGCTCTATGTCTTTGTTCCTTTCTTTGTTCTACTGCCAATATACCCAGCGATCCTTGGGGAGAATAAAAGTCCCTGTTCAGAAGCATGGATCGTAATTCAAGTGAAAGTCTGTTTCCGCTCTCATCATTGACAGTAAATGCATTTAGTGAGATGTCTATGTCTGCCATTCTACGAGTGCTATCAATCACTGTATACTGAGCACTTCCAAAAGATCGTACCATGAGTCCTTCCCCAAGAGACATGGGGAAATGTTCAATTCGAGCAAACACGGATGAGCCACCTCCATTGATTCCCAATTGTTGATTTGCTTCATAGCCTGCATAAGCCTCTGCGAGCATTATATCACCACGATATCCCAAGCCCATATATCCTCCCATTCTTTTGGCGGATTGCAAGGCAATGTCACGAGAGTCCGAGCGGGTGCTGTAAAGAAATTGTCCGAGAACATGGAATGAACCATATAATTGATGCTTGAGCAATCCTTGAGCTGTGAGATTGTCCTGAATTGCAATTGTAGTTGTTCTCATGATAGAACCTCTATATCTTTTTTTGAAGATATAGTCGGTTCCGATGGGAAGGGTATGTTGCACTATTGCGTCGGAAGAAAACAAAAATGTGTTCGCAATTTTGTCCGTTCCATATTTCCATTCCCGTGACTGCAATACGGAGTCAGTACCGGGGAATGCATTCAAAAATGCTACCTGTTCCTGCTGAGCAATGAGCAAGGCAGGAAAGAATGCGAATAACACTTTCCAAGTATGAAGCAATGATGTGTGCATTGGCTGCAAAATAGCATAATTGTGTCTTCTTGCAGTGAGTTACTCGGCAAAGCAATAAGTTTGTGGTGAATTTAGGATTGCATTCATGAAAGAACCTCAGCAAATACCCATTCTTCGACTTTTACCCAATATGCATGGTCGCATTCGTGATGGACATCCATGGGTATTCAAAGAATCATTGAAGCCGCATGAACCGATTCCCATTGGTGCACTTGTGAGAATCTTTACGGATTATGATCATGACTGCGGGATTGGGTTGTATAATCCTCATAGTTCTGTGGCTGTTCGTTTGCTGCATACACATGAGTCTGAATTGTCTGTGGACTTTTTCGTCAAAAGACTGAAGTCAGCCATAGCAATTCGTGAACGAGTATTTCCCGGCATGGACTCATATCGTTTATGTTTCGGTGAATCAGACGGTTTGCCTGGATTGATTATCGATAGATATGGTGCTTATTGTGCACTGCAATGTTTATCTGCCGGTATGGACTTGCGTATTGATCTCATTGTCTCAGCGCTTCGCATCGTAATTCCGGAGATACAAGGAATCATTGCAAAACATGATTCTCAATTACGCATCAAAGAAGGATTGAATCAGGGTGAATATGTCGTATTTGGAGAGATTCCCGAGGTGATAGAAATTTCTGAACATGGAATTCGCTTGCATGTTTCTCTTCTTCACGGACAAAAAACAGGGTATTTTCTGGATCAAAGGCTCAATAGAGCATGGGTGGAGTCATTGTCTGAGGGGCTTGATGTTCTTGATTGTTTTACGAATCAAGGTGGATTTGCCTTGCATGCCTGTAAGGGTGGTGCACGCTCTGTTTTGGGCATAGACAGTGCAAGTCAAGCTATATCCGCTTCAAGAATCAATGCTGATTTGAATGGGTTTGCACAGTGTAATTTCGAACAAGCCGATGTTTTTGATATGTTGAAAAAATCTGTTCAAGAAGGGAAGAAGTGGGACATGATCATCTTGGATCCACCTGCTTTCACAAAAAGCAAAACCACGCTTGCTCGTGCAAAGCGTGGCTATGCGGAAATCAATAGACAAGCCCTGAAACTCATCAGGCCGGGTGGATACCTTGTGACTGCCAGTTGTTCGCAACATCTCACATCACAAATGTTGACAGACATTGTGCAATCGGAGTCGAGGCGAGTAAACAGGAAACTACGACTCATCCATAGTGGCGGACAAAGTCCTTGTCATCCGATTTTGCCAATCATGCCTGAAACTTCATATCTGAAATGTCTGACATTCGAAGTGAGTTGATCATAATTCGAGTTCCGCACCTAAAATAAACATGCGTCTCTGTCCCGGAAAAAATTCTTTTCCTTCCGCTCCGGAAGCATACAAGGTGTCAAAGATATTGATGAGTTGCATGCGAATTCTCAGTGATTGAAATGGACCGCCAATTCCATGGAATATATGGTCCGCATCAAGGCCGTAAACAGTATAGGAATCCACAAGATTGTCAGTATAATATCCATTGAAAGAATCTCGCAGATCATTGATGAGGGATTGATTTGTGTTAAGGTCTTCATCAAAGTTGTCTGATCGAAAAGATCCCACCATTCTCATGTTCAAGGAAATTCCTGAGTTTTCTGTTCTATACCCCAATCGAGTCATGCACATAAAATCAGGAAATCCTGCTATTCTATTTCCATTCAATGAAATGGCAGAACCATCACCCGCGAAATAAGACATGTCAATGATGCGATTGTATCCAATCGTCATATTTCCGGATAATTCCAATGCATGTCCGCCCTGCAGTTGAATTGATTTCCAACCTTCGAACTCAAGTCCAAGATGACGAGTTCTTGGAGCATTTCCATCAATGGGTGCACCAAAAACATCAAGCCTTCCGCTTTTGACAAGTTCATCAAAGAACTCCATTGCATAAGCGGTTATGCCAAATCTCACATCATCGGATGAATGATGCCATCCGAGTTCCAGATTAAGCATGGATTCGGGCTTGACCAATGGTTTATTGAAATCATATCCGATTATTGAATCATTGATTTTGACTTGTTCAAACAAAGGGACCGCCCCAAAATAGGAGTCTGAAGCCGCATAGAGATTTCTCATTCGAGGTTCTCTTGATGTATATGCAAGTGATGCGATAAGTCTATTGTTCTGACTCAATGCATATTGCAACCCAATCCGAGGATTGGCAAACAAATAGGAGATTGAGAACAATTGTTCTCCATTGTCAACAAATGTTCCATCGGCATGTCGATATTGGGTGAATACATTCCCGGCTCTCTCATGTTCAATTCCATAATTGTGATGAACCAATTGCAATTCTCCCTGAACCATGATGTTCTCATTGATTTGATATTCTTCTCTTGCAAATGCAGAGAGTATCGTTCGCATTCCATTGTATTCATAAATGTTGAAATCAGGATCAAAACCTTGTGGTAATCCTTCTGCATATCGCACTGTGCCTCTGTGCGTCGACCGATGTGACCGTATTTCCATGCCGGTTGTCAAGCGCCCTCCTTCATGATTCCATACAAGTCGTGGAACCCAACCGCCTTGACTATTCCCAACGAATCCTTTCACGATGGCATTTGTGATATTTGCTCCATCTGGAGCGCCAAATTCAGGCGCTATGCGCAGTGTGTTCGCATCTGCCCATGAAGCATCATAATCAAAAAAACCATCTCCGGAATAATAAAACAACGTTGACTTCAAAGAAAGATTTGGCGTGATTGACCAATCATTCAATATCTCATAATGAGGTTGGGAAAATTCTTCGACTTCTTGCAATCTTCGATTTCCGGACCATGCAATTGTGTTGCCCGTTGAGTCATAAGACCAACCATTCAGGTTTGATCTGCGAAGTATTGGATCTGTCATCCATGCTTTTGGTAATCCGGTATATGCCAATGCATCACGAATCGGACCACCATAGACATTCACTTGTGTCGTAAGATTCTCATCGAATCGAGCCGCGCTCACAAAATAACTTTGAAGTTCCGCCCAAGAATGTAAACGATACCCTTGCGATTGTATGGATGAAAGACGAGCCGTAATCGCGTATTGACCTTCAATAAGACCACTTTGCAATTCTATGGATGATTTTGAAACGGTTGGAGCTATGCGACTTTTACCGTTTGAATAATCGGCATATTCCTGGAAGCCCAGAAATTGTGAATAACGTAACGATGAATTGCTAGCTCCCGAAGCAGTGAGCAAGCTCACGCTTCCGGCCATGGCAGCTGCTCCGTAATTCATGAGTCCCGCACCTCTTTGTACTTGAACTTTCTGAGAGCTGGCTAGAATGTCCGGAAAATTGATCCAATATACATTGTGATCTTCAGGGTCATTCTGTGGAACGCCATTAATCATTACGGCTATTCTTCTTTGATCAAATCCCCGCAATGAAATCGATGTATATCCAATATTATTTCCATTTTGAGAAACGGAATAAATAGATGGGAGATTGGACAATGTCTGCGCCAAGTCCTGTGTGGTATAGCTATTTCGAATTTCTGTTGAAGAAATATCCGAAAAAGTCACCGTGGATTGTTGATCGGCGGTTGTGGAACTTACCGTAACACTTGGTGTTATTACAACTTTGGTACTATCCGTTTTCTTCTGTTGGGCAATGGCCGCGAAAATCGGTAGTAGTAATAGGATGAGAAATTGGAACATGATAGGGATGCAGAATAGTGAAACATTGCTATTCCGCAAGAGGCTAGAGAGACCCATTAGGGTATATTTCGTTTTCCTACGCCGGTATGACCCGGATCAGGTTCAAAGAGTATGATCTCAGCCGATCAAAGTGTCGGCACCTCCAACGGACTCACGAATTTACGGGATTCATCGCATCCTGCAAAGTTCAAAGGAAATCCGTATTTTGAAATTCAAACTGAAGAGTGGTTTATGGAAGTATTTGTTTGCAAAGGATATTCGGGTCAGATTTACCGAGTAAATGTCAATGAACATTTACCTGTTCATGATGTCATTCCCGTCATTGCTGAAAGTCTGGGTTTTTATACCTCCAATGAGGAAAGGGTTGGAATGTATAACCTTACGCGTGACTGGGAGTATTTTCCTCAAGACTCCTTGCTTTCTCGTGGAACATGTTCCGGGGATTTGATTATACTTGCCGATGGTGGCGGTTGCCATAAACATGAGTGATGCTCATGCGTATTGTGATGTTTTTGGCATTGTTGATCTTCTTGGGGTGTGCAAGTGGAGACATGTCCAGACATTTCACTCTTTCTCATCATAAAGATTCAACTTCATATCTCTTGCAAAGTGTTGCGGACTCACTTCCATATTATGGGTTCAATGCACGCCTGATTGCTAGAGACACTCTCATTGCTCTTTCATATATCAAACAAGGATCATTGAATGAAAGAGAAATTCAATTGACATTCATAGAAAAGCAGGGAAAGGGAGAATGCATGGTGTTTGTGAAAACAACCACATATTTCAGGCAGGACACAATCATTGAATATTATGATCAAAACCAGGGATTTCCTGCATCTTACAGAAAAGACTTCATGCCTGTGGTACTTATGGCAGAACGCATTGGAAAAACAACTCTCCGCAAAAAGAAGTGACTACTTCAAAAATCTATGCTTATTAGTTCCTTTCATCAGTAGGCATTCACTTTGCTTGCCGAACCATTTGTGACGATTTCGAGCGATAATATCATATATCGAATTGCTGATGAAAAAGGGGATTAATCCCAAAGCTCCCCCTACATATCTCCATATTCCTCCCATGTGGCGTAAAATCAGGGCAATGGCCTCAGACTTGCAGAAAATGTTTCCATCTTGAGCAACAATGATGGAATCAGGTAGTTGTTGAATTTCACCTATGATTTCCAGCGCTGTTTCCCCATTCAATGGAGCAAAGCACAATGTGTGATATTGTTCATTCCGAAGTATCCATTGAAGAGTACCATTGCATAGGACGCATTCGCTGTCAAAAAATACTATGGTTTGATCTCGGTTTGTCATGTAGATGGCAATGGGGAATGTTCAAGCCAATCAATCGCTGTTTTGGCCATCATTGCAGCTCCGATTGGCAAAGCTTCTTCATCAGGGGTGAAACGAGCATTATGCAAACCCGGCATGGATTGTTGATTATGAGGTCGCACGCCAAGCATCCAGAAGGCCACAGGAATATGCTGTCCATAAAATGCAAAATCCTCACCCCACATTTTTGGTTCAAAGTCGGTCACAAGTTCACTCCCCAAAAGATTCTTCGCGGTGTTTATTGCAAATCTAGCGGCACCTTCATGATTATGCAAAGCAGGATATCCTCGTAGAATTGTTACCTCGCAACGCGCACCATGCATTGCGCAGAGCTTCTCGGAATGTTCGGTGATCATCCTGATTGCCAATTCTCTCCATTCAGGATCAAATGCTCGAAGAGTACCTTTCAATTCAACCGTATCGGGAATGATATTTGTTGCTGAACCACCATGTATGGAAGTAACCGCTAGAAGACCCGGCAAGAGAGGATTTCGCATCTTCGTCACAAGCGATTGCAGGTGAATGATAAGTTCGGAGGCAATCAATATCGGATCTATTCCTTGTTGTGGTTGAGCAGCATGAGCACCTTTACCATATATCGTCCAATACAATTCATCGGCAGAAGCCATGGTTGGACCGATGCTAATTTGCACTTCGCCACATGGCGCATCAGGATATACATGCTGACCAAACATCGCTTCGGGTCGGGGATTCTCGAGTACCCCTTCTGCAACCATGATGCTTGCGCCTCCCGGTACTTTTTCTTCACCGGGCTGAAACACCAATTTTACAATTCCTGGTAATGTAGATTCTCTGTCTTTGAGAATTGATGCAGCTCCAAGCAACATTGCGGTATGTGCATCATGTCCGCAAGCATGCATCACTCCTGGTTTGCAAGATGCAAATTCAAGTTGTGTTTCTTCCTCAATTGGTAGTGCATCAATGTCTGCTCGCAAAGCAATGCATCGTTCTCCCTGACCAATATGGGCTACAATACCTGTTTCAGCAATAATGGAATGTTGAATGTTCATCGATTTCAAGCGCCGTGAAATATATGCGCATGTTTCATGCTCCTGAAATGACAATTCAGGGTGACGATGAAGATGCCTTCTATCCTCAAGAATTTGCGATGTAATTTGTTTGGCTGATTGTATGATGTCATTCATATTGCTTACTCGCTTCAATGCAGAATGGATGTATTGTGAATCATGAATTGTTTAGTAATGGAATATGGACCATTCTTTGCAAAGATCATATACACTCCTTGTGGCAATTCAGGAAGTGTGCAGGAATATGTTCCTGATGATCTTACTTGCGTTTGAAGAAGTGGTATCACTCTGCCTGATACATCTATGATGCTTGCTTCAGAATACCCGGAAAATGGAATATTGAGTGAGATGTCTTTCTCTTCAATTTGTATCGAAAATGCAGTATTCGTCAAAGATATTATTCTGCCTTTTTCAAAGCAAACTTCATCAAGTTCAAATCCCGATTGTGCAATTGCGGAATCTATGCATAGTGCTTTGTTTGTTGATTTCAAACGCAATGCTTGATTGCCGGGATCCGCAAGAAATGTTGTGGCATGCAATCGTATCAATGAGGATGATGGGAACTCAAATGCCGGAGTTTTTGGATATGCAAGGATGGTCGCATTTCCATCAATAGGATTCGAGCTCGTGACTTCTGTCTTCCAATTGGATTGAAGAGAAGAAACCGAATCCAAGTTCAATAAGGAAGGTGGATATTGCAGAGTGAGGAAAACGCTGTCAATTCGAGCATAAGGTAATCTGGATTGTGTTGAAAGGGTAATGTCCAACTTCGCATCAGTACCGGGTATGATGGAAATGATCGGTGAGGATGCACCATTTATCAAAATGGATGATGGCATTTTTTCACCTTCTCCGATGAGAAATGTCGAATATGTTGCCCCATCTTCCGCAGTACATGTGAGCAAAGCATTTACTTGACCGGTCACTGTTGGGGCAAAACCAATCGGTATGCGTGCAATACCTTTTGCAGGTACAACAATTGGGGCCGATACCGTATAAAAAGCTGATGCAAAAGAATTGCCCGGAAGATCCTGAATGATGATGTTCACTATACGATTGTCTTGATCATTTGGATTTTTGATGATCAGGTCTTTTATCACGATATCACAGGTAAGGGAAGTCCCCATATCGAGAACCGTATCCACCAAGAGTCCTTTACTGATTCCAATTCCCTCAATCAATATACTGTCAACAATTTGTGGCTGTACATTAGGCCCCGGACCTGCATCATGCGTGAATGAGAGATAACATGATCGGTAACCTGCTTTTGTTGGCTTGAAGCCGATGATTGTTGAATATTGATGTGACCCGGATATAGTTGCGGGAAGAGAATCTGTATTGATGATGAAGAAATCGCCATCAGCAGAATTCAATGATACATTGAATAAGGACAAAGGCATGGTTGTGGAGTAATTTCGTACTTGCACATTTGCCTGTTCGGTTGACATTGCACCAACATTCGTTGGAGCAAAGGTATATCCTGCAGTTTTGAATAAGGGAATTCCACCGCTTCCCTTAAGCTGTGCGATGAGTGGATCGCTAAGTTCCTTGATCTTGATCATCACTGAATCAACATATGCAATGGTGTCAATCGGTTTGAAATCATATTGCAGATCAATTGAGGATTGCGCTTTCAACTGCATAGGGAATGATGATGGAGAAGTAGGTTTGAATACTTTTCCATCTACTTGATCTATTCCTGTAATAGTAAGATCATTATCTCCAGTGTTTCGGACTCGGATTGTTTTACCAATTGTTGTCTGTATTCTTTGCATTCCCCAATCCTGATTGGTAACCGAGGCGCCAATGGAAATTCCCTCCAAGTTCACGATGCCGGAAACGGATGTGCAAGCATTGCCAAATGTGATTGTTGCTTGCCCTTGACCCTTTTCCGTGGGTGAAAAACTATATCTCACCTCAATACATGTATCCCCTGGAATCAATGTTCCGCCTTTGGGTTCAATGATCGACAATCCCTTTGCATTCTGAATGATTGGATCATCCAAAATGATGGACGCTGTGGAACGATTGCAGAGATACCCCGTGATCAGCGTATCCAGAGTGGATCCAAGTTGAGTAGGAGAGAGTGAAATTGCGTACTGAGACAGTGTGAGAAGTGGAGTGATAACAGAACACACTGCATCACTTTGATCAGCCGGAGTCATGATGCGTCCAGATACTCTTATTGCGATGTCTTGTTTACCGGCGCTTCTAAATACTGTATCGGGCAAATTCAATGTATTTGTAAATGAACGAACCGTATAGACATTGCCCAGAGAGTCTCTTGAAGTGTCAGCAGGAAATCTCGGATATCCTTTGGAAATGCTATCTCGCAAAGCAAGATATTCGCCCTTGTCATTGAAAATCAATGTGAAAGGTCTAAGACCGATTGCATTGATTGTGGTGGTTCCACCGGTTTTTATCGGTGCAGATAATTGTCCATCATATAAACCAATCAGATAATAATTTCCAATACTATCTTTACCCAGCGATTGTGCCGTGATGCTTTTTTGGGTTCCCAATAATTCTTTGCTCCAGTCAACATTCCCAATGGATGACACTTTTTGAAGAATGATCGATACTCTTCCTGCATTGACATTTCTTGTGATATCCGTTGCTGTAATCAAATCATCTCGTCCATCCATGAGTGCTGTTTTTCCGGAGGCAATGGTATAAGGGAGATATGTTGAAAAGAATTGCACACCTGTTTTTAGCCATAGTGTTTGTTGATCGCGAAATCTTCCAAGGAACATGTCTTGGCTTCTTGTCGAAGCAATTTGTTGACCATTCAATCCCAATTGTTTTTCATATTGACCAATCACTGCGAATGAAGAAGCATTTCTGTTTGTTGCAATACCGTTTCCTACATCAATGCCCGTCCCTGAACCCAAAATATTCACCATGCCACCGAAACGGGATGTTCTTGCTGAAACACGAAATAGATATTGTCCATTCATCGGTGGTTTCCAGTCATGTTGCAAGCCCGTGGCAGTATTGCTGATCAATTCCCAAGTATTTCCATTGTTTGTTGAATACTGAAGTCGAACGGTGTCAATTGGATCAACGCCACCCCAAGTAATGAGTAAACTGTCGCAAGAACTCAAAGTTTCTCCTCCATTCGGAGAAACAATCACTACTTTTTTTGCACCACCACTGAGAGATACATTATCTGAATTGCACGGAGTGCCAAGTATTCTCAAAAGACCACTTCGAATATCTCTCGGACTCGTCTGAGAAAATCGTATGGTGATTGTGCGAGATTGACCCGCAGGTAGAACAAATGGAGGTGAAGAGCCACCCCAATCCGAAACCCTGAAATTCGCCGGCAATGTGGAAGCATCACCAGTAATGGTCATGTCAAAATGCTTGGCTGTGATTGTCAATTGTTGAGTAGCTTGTTGCCCCGGAGGAATATCAGGAAATGGGGGCAAGACCATTTGAGAAAGTTGAATTGCCGCTATGGACTGTGGAGGTGCCTGATAGGAAAATGTTTGTCTGAGATTTGTCGGTTTATAGAGTATCTGCACATTCCTATTTCTACTAGCTTCCGTACAACCTGCAGGAGCAATATAGGAAAGCCAACAATAGGTTGTTGTCGGCCTTTTGCTTCCAAGATCTTTATAAATGTTGACTAGCAAGTCTTCGGTATTGGCGATGGAAGTGGTGCCTCCCGTCTTTTCTGCAATGACTCTTAAGTCGGGGCTGGCATCGAATGATAAAGCAATGGCATATAATGTAGCCTGCAACTGATTCAATTGTGTGATGATGCTCGTAACGGGTGGATCTTGGTTTGGGGTGCCGTCTGTCAGAAACACAACTGCTCTTCTAATCCATGTCGGAGTTTTTTTGAGCAATGCCACGGCACTCTTTTGCGGATCAATCAGTGGAGCTTCATAATTTGTGGCTCCCAAACCGTATTTGATGCTGTCAATTGCTTCATTGAGTGGCCTTGCCGTGTTCTTGAAATCACTCAAAATATATGACTGACCATTGAAAGTGATGATAGCACATTGCGTGGTGCCATTGAACACCAAAGAATTGATGAAATTCTTTGCACCATTTTTCATCCATTCCAATTTCGTTCTGCCATTGCTCATCCTTTCATTCATTGATTCGCTGATGTCAATAACGAGAACCACGCTGACGGAAGGATCATTCACCGCTGTTGAACATTCTACAGACATGCCTTTGGTCATCGGTATGCCATTCTCGGTCACCGTGAAATCAGATGTTTTTGCATTGGTGAAGATTGCACCTCCACCATAGGCTTTTATTGTGGGAAATTGCTGTGAATCGATTCCGGTAAATTGAGCCAGCAATGCCGGTTGCATGACACACAAACAGATAAAGAGAAGAAGTCTCATGAAATGGGGGTGCATTGAATGAAAAATAGTTAGTGCAAAATTGCTCAATTTTCACGGCTGAACAATGCTCATTCACCATGGAATGAGATGATTGAGGCGATTGCCATCGCTGCGGTCTCTGCACGCAAACGAGTATGCCCGATACGAATGGGGAATACATGTGAAAATGAGCGTAATATTGCTGTTTCTTGATGTGAAAAACCACCTTCCGGACCTATGCACAGAAGGACTCCTTTATCGCGAAACTTAGCTGATATTTCAGTTGGAATGGAATTCATTCCTTGTACATCACCCAGTATCATGACTGAGTACTCATTGGCCACTTCTTGGATTGAAGTAAGGGAGACTGTGGAATGAATGTGTGGCAGGATGGATCTTTTGCATTGCTTCATAGCAGAAAGAACTTTGGCTCTCAGCCGTTTGATGTCAGGTGAATGTGTTTGGGTATGTTCGCTTTCAAACAAGTGAATGTCAGTGATTCCGAGTTCGGTAAGTTTTTCAAGTGCGAATTCCATTCTCTCTTTTGTTGAAAGCAATGGCATTGCGATTCCAAATCGAAATGACAATTCATGCGCGTCTTTTCTTGTTTCCTGAATCATAATGGAATAAATACCTTGATCTATTCCATGAATTATTCCCTTGGCGAGAATTCCTGTTCCCGAAGAAATCAATATGGCATCACCTACATGTAGCCGGAGCACTTTCGCATGCTTTGATTCATCTTGATCAAGCATTACATGCTGAGCATCAATTGTCAAATTAGGAGAGTATAAACATTCCATCATATTACCGTGCAAAAACAAGTGATCGTTCTTCAGCGTTCAATTCTCGCCATGTTCCGTGAGCCAATCCTTGAAGATTAAATGTACCGATTGCCACTCTAATGAGTCTAAGCGTGGGATGTCCGACAGCCGCAGTCATTCTGCGTACTTGTCTGTTTTTTCCTTCATGCATTGTGATCTCAATCCAAGACACCGGGATATTCTTTCTTTTCCTGATGGGAGGATTTCTTTCCGGATACTTTGGATCCGAAATCAATCGTGCTGTGCAAGGACGCACTTTGTGATTCTGTATCACCAATGTACCACTTTGCAATATTGAGAGGTCATCATCATCAGGGATTCCTTCAACCTGTACATGATATGTACGAGGGTGCTTATGTTCGGGAGACAATAACTCTCCAACAAGTTTGGACTCATCCGTGAGAAGCAGGAGACCCTCGGAATCAGCATCAAGTCTGCCAATCGGATATACTTCTGCCGGAAGATTGCATGAAGCAAGCGTCTTTTGCTTCTCATCATCGGTCGTGAATTGTGATACTATGCCATATGGCTTATGCAAAGCTATGAGCATTGTTTATCCTTCATCATCGGAACTAACCTCTCCACGCATTGGCGGAATCGCTGAAATTCTACACATGGACATATATGAACAATGATTGCAATCGGAATCTTTGGTAGGCTTCACATGATAATCACCCGCATGGATTGATTGCACATAGCCTTGAGAAAGTGCAAGCAAAGATTCTAAAGGGAGGGGTTTTGAGCGCTTCTGTTCAGGATCTATCACGACTTTGCTTGAGCAGTCATGAAGAGAATAATATACTGCATGATGCGGCTTACATTCTTCCAACCCATATTCTGTTTTCAAAAATTCCTGTGCGGCTAGAGCATATAATGGCATTTGTTGCTCTTTTCCTTTATTGATGTCTCCATTTCCGGGAATATTCTTTCCGGTTTTATAGTCTGCAATCACAAATGAAGACAAATCTTCAGACAATTCAATTCTATCTATTTTACCCTTGAGTATCAATCCTTTCCCCAAATCAACTGCCGGAATGCGGTCGTGCTTGTTTCCAAAGCCAATTTCAAACATTGCCGGTTTATGAATTGATTGCTGAATATTGTTCCATTCCATCTCGAACCACATTTGTAATCTGCCTTGTATTTTTTGTT
>JBJTFZ010000145.1:0-3543 GCA_046093685.1 bacterium | reverse complement strand
GTTTTCCGTATTTTGCAACAGATCATTATTGCTCGGCATGTTTGGCGGTCTGCGTGTATAATCACAAAGAATGGGCAAAGGATTTTGAAGGATTCACAACCAAACTGTTTCCTGATTTACAGCTCAAAGAATCACCACAACCCGTCGATCCTAATATAGAAACACATTGGTATCCACATCGCAAACGATAATTCGGAACTATCATGCATCATATTCTCCTCATCGTTCTCATCCTTGGTTTAATTGGATGCGGAAAAGAAGAAACAATAACACTCACTTCCGCAAAGGGCGGTAAAAATTATGGAGGTGTATTTCGCATCAACATGATTCGTGGGAATCCAAATGGTCTCGATCCCGTGATCATCAATAGCAAACTCGCTGATGATATCGCTTTGCAGGTTTATGATCGTTTGATTTCATTTGATTCAAGTTTGGGTGTGATTCCCGAGGCAGCAAGTTCGTGGGAAATCTCCGAAGATGGTAAAGAATATGTATTCCATATCCGCTCGGACATGAGATTTCATGACAATGCATGTTTCCCGAATGGGAAAGGCAGGAAGATGACAGCCAAAGATGTTGAATACTCACTTGTTCGCGCATGCGACCCCAAATCACGCACAGTACATTATTGGGCATTCAAGGATAAAGTAGTTGGTGCGAATGCATTCTATGATGCACGATTGGCTGATAAACCCGTGAGTACGATTGAAGGCATTCAAGCAATTGATGATACCACTTTGAAGATCAGGCTTACCCGCGCATATTCTCCCTTCCTTTTGCTACTAGCCAATTCACTCGGTTGCATTGTGCCGAAAGAAGCGGTGGAGAAATATGGTCGTGACTTTTTCCAGAATCCCGTTGGCACCGGACCATTCATGTTTGTCGAATGGCGACCCGATATTTCCATGACATTCCGCAAGAATCCAAACTATTGGCAAAAGGATGATGTTGGAAATAAGCTTCCTTATTTGGATTCGCTTGTCTTTACATTCATCAAGGATGACAAATTGCAATTGAAAGAATTCACCGATGGTAATTTGGATGAATGTTTCACATTGCCCACTGAATTCTTTGAAGACATCGTTGATACAAAAAACAAGAAAGCCAAGGCACCGTATGATCAATTTCAATTACAGTCCACACCCGCATTGCTGACCTGGTTCATAGATTATCTCTGCATCAAAGCTCCATTTGACAATCCCGATGTGCGTCGTGCATTTAGTTATGCGATTGACAGAAAGAATATCGTGAAATATGTTTTGAAAGATGCTCCCTATGGCCCTGCTCTTCATGGCATCACGCCTCCGGTATTCAAGAATTATGATATCAAGCAAATTCCCGGATTCGATCTCGACATACAAAAGGCGCGTGAACTTCTTGCAAAAGCCGGATATCCGAATGGAAAGAATTTTCCAAAAGTCACATTTCATATTTATCCCGAACCACGGTTAGTGCAAGTTGCCGAAGCAGTGCGCTCGATGATCAAATCAAATCTCGGCATTGAACTACAAATTCAAACCATTCAATTTTCTGAGTTCTTGCAATTGGCCGAAGAAGGCAAACTCGCGATGTGGGGTACGCGCTGGTATGGTGATTATCCCGATCCCGAAAATTATATCAATCTTCTGGATGGCGCGCTCGTTCCGAATTCCTTGAGTGAGCCAAGCTATCCAAATAGCACGCGCTATAAAGACTTGGAAGCCACTGCATTATTCGCACAAGCCATGGCAGAAACAGATGAATCACAGCGCATGGAGCTCTATCGCAAAGCTGAATCCATGGCCATAGCGGATGCACCTGCCACAATGCTTTTTTATGAAAATCATTATCGCCTTCTCCAACCATGGGTGCGCGGCTATCCGCTTGATGGTCTTGCAAGAGTTGTACTCAAGAAAGCGTGGTTTGTCGCTAGAAAATGAAGAATGTAGAAATGACGAATGATGAATGGAATGGAGGAATTGAAAAATTGAAGAACCGAATAATGGATGAATGAAATGGCAAATGACTTAATGAAAAGAAGAATGTCTAAATGAATCGTTTATCATTTATTTACATTCTTCATTTATCATATCATTCCTGAATTCCTCAATTTCTCAATTCTTCCATTTCTTCTGTTCCACTCGTGCAGAGGGTGGCAGAGGGGTGACAGAGGGATGCCCGAAGAGCGGGGTGGGATTTTCTTAATTCCCCTCGGATGAGGGGTGCCCGAAGGGCGGGGTGGGAAAAAGTGTGTTCGGAATTAACATGGTGTGCTTACAGTCAATGAAGTGTCCCACCCCGTCACGCTTCGCGTGCCACCCCTCGTCTGAGGGGAATGAAGAATTATATGAAAGCTGTATACAATACGATTAATATTCCCCTCGGACGAGGGGTGCCCGAAGGGCGGGGTGGGATCCAAATTACTTCAATATCTATGTTCTTATTCCATACTTCTCAATAAGTTCAGATTCTACATATAGCAAAGCAGATTCCGGTTCTGTTACAACTACGTTAGAGGGAATATGAATAACATGTAAATTCATTGACCTAAGGAATTCATCTCGCCGTTTATAGTATTCATATTTTCCAATATGACCTGCACCATCCAATTCAATAACAACTCCAAAAGACCGAATATAAAAATCAACAATAAACGGTCCGATACATTGTTGTCTATGAAAGTCTATTCCGTGAAATGCACCGGATTTTACATGACGCCAGAATATCACTTCAGACAATATTCCATTATTTCGCAATCTCCTTGCTCTTAGTTTTTGTTCTTTGCTTGGTAAAGGAAGGTGAATAGTCCTTTGTTTAAGTTCTATTCCATGTATGGAGTATTTTCTAGATTTAATCATTAAGCACCCTATTTTGGGAAATCTATCATACATTATGTGAATAGTAACCACTAGGATTTATACCGAAACAGACGATGTGTTTAGTTCCCACCCCGCCCTTCGGGCACCCCTCGTCTGAGGGGAATGAAAGAGTATCCCACCCCGCCATGCGGGCATACCTCATCTGAAAGGAATAAAAGAGTATCCCACCCCGCCATGCGGGCATACCTCAGATGAGGGGAAAAGGAGAAGTCACCCTACCTCAAACACGTACGTATCAATGTAGAAATGAATAAATCACTCAAGATTTGGGATCAATCTCCATAATTTCGCGAAGTCGCTTTTTTGGAAAGATATCTCAACATGGCAAAAAACAAAACAACAGAAACCACAATCGATCCAATTGATTTCATTCATTCTTATGTTGAGAATGAACAAAAGAAAGAAGATAGTCTGACCTTACTGAAACTCATGAAAGAATGGTCCGGCTATGAACCCAAGATGTGGGGTCCGACGATGATTGGATTCGGTACATATCAATACACTTATGATAGCGGACATTCCGGGGAATTCTTCATCATCGGATTCTCTCCACGCAAAGCAGCATTTTCACTCTATGTGAATGCACCGGGAAATGACAATCAAGAATTGCTTGAGAAATTGGGAAAGTACACAATGGCCAAGGCATGTATATACGTGAAAAAACTATCTGATATTAATCTTGATA
>JBJTFZ010000144.1:0-10693 GCA_046093685.1 bacterium | reverse complement strand
CAGCAACAATGACAGCAACAGCTGCTAAAGTTGACGCATGTGCTAATGGTGATGCCACAATGACAGTTAATGCAAGCACTTCAGTACCAGGTTTGAACATTGAATATCACTGGTTCAGAGGTGATGTTCAATTGTTTGATGGTGCTAAGTATTCCGGTGCTCATACTAACAGTTTGACTATCAAAAATGCTGATGCATCAGATGCAGGCATGTATAAAGCAATGGCAGTTGCTTCACCTGCAGTAAACATTTCAGCATCAGCAAATGTTGAGCTTAGCTTGTATGCTTCAACACAAATCACATCTGGATTGTCAAGCAAGAAAGTATGTGATGGAACCAAAGAAACTTTGGCTGTTACAGCAACAGGCGGTGGAAATATGACCTATCAATGGAAAAAAGATGGTCAAAATATCGCAGGTGCAACATCTTCAAGCTATGAAATCACATCAATGAATGCAGGTGCAGCCGGAGATTATACCGTAGAAGCAACTGGTGCTTGCGGTACAGTATCTTCAACAGCAACAATTTCATTGTCAACAAAACCAGCAATCACAGTTCCAAAGCCTTCATATGATGTGAAGACCGGTGAAAAACTGATGCTCGCAGTTAATGCAAATGAAGATGGCGTAACAACATATAAGTGGTTCTTCAACGGTACAGAAATTGCCGGTGCAACAACCAATGAATATGTTAAATTCAATGCTTCAAATGCTGATGCAGGTAAGTATTACTGCGAAGTGACAAATGCTTGCGGTACTTCTAAGTCAGATGAGATCACAGTTGCTGTGAAACTTTCAACAAGTGTTGATGAGACAATCATTGCAGAAGGTCTTAAGCTTTATAACAATGAGCCTAATCCTTTCGCAAGTTCAACAGCAATTCGCTTCGAATTACCAAAACCTGCATTTGTAACACTTAGCGTTTCCGATGTATTCGGTCGTGAAGTTGCACAACTTGCAGCAAGCACATTTGATGCAGGCATTCATACACTCAATTTCGTACCAACCGAATTCGGTCTTGCAAACGGTGTGTACTACTACACATTGACAACAAGCGGTACTGCATTGACACAAAAGATGCTCTTCGTCAAGTAATTCGAATTGCAATTAATAGAAAAGCCGATCTCATTTGAGGTCGGCTTTTTTGTTTTGTAGCAGGAATGAAGAGTCGTGACACTTCATGCTATGCGTTCCATCAACACTATGTTCGGAAAGTCACGAATTGAAGAATGATTCATGAATGTTGTTCACCGTGCGGAGCCGACGTGAAATGTTCAACCAAAAATATTTCATCTAATTTATATTATGCCCCTATGGGGCATTGATTCATTTATTGGATTGTGTGCTATTAATAGCCAACCCCTCCGGGGTTGAAGAAAGCAAGTTGTATAGTCTTCACACATCTTTTCACTGAAGATATTGCCCCGGAGGGGCAACATATCAATAGAACATGGTCATTAATTCAAAATCACATTGCCCCGTAGTAGCAGCATGGTAATTGGTATGAAATGTTTGATTGTTTTGAATATTATGTTTTTTCACGCTGTAACGCTACGCTTTCCACCCTTAAGCATTATCTGAATTAAGAAGTTCAGATTATAAGTTATGAAGATCAATCAACGGAAGATGATTTCTTTGACCAAAGAATAGCCAATTTTCTCCTTGAGTTTATTGATGAGTTCAATTTTTCGGAGGGAGAGTTCATTGCGCCATGGAGCACTTTGAACATGGATGAATAATTTGCCTTCATCGAAGCGTTGGATAGAGCAGATATCTTTTCCTTTTTCACCTAGAATGTCATCCCAATACATGGGAATCTTTCTTGATGCGATGGAATGTTCCCATCCATGATCTTTGATGAGATCTTTCAGAATATCTGCGATATGTTTGGGGTGTGAATTCATATTAGAATGTATAACCGAAGCCAACTCCGAATGTATTTTTTAATTGAGTGGATGGACCGCTCGTTCCATCGGCTCTTTTGATGACGATTCTGTGGTCGTAAAATGCATCGAGTGACAATGTCACTTTTATGAAACTGTTTACTTTCATGCTCAAAAGATTTTCCATGCTCACAACCATCAAAGTTGGTGAACGAAATGGGGAGAAGACATTGAGTCGTGAATTCAATGTAACATTTTCAATAATCTCATCTGCATATTGCGCATTGATGAGTCCACCAAGAAATGCCTGCACTTTATGTCCTTTGATCACATTGAAAGCACCTTGTTCAGAAAGCAATTGATTGGCCACGATTGTTGTTCTTCCTGTCAATGGTGCAATCAGGAGCGACAATCCCTTCAAAGGTTTTATCTCCATTCCAAGAGCCGTTGTCAAGAATGCGGGTGCAAGGAATGTGGATGTCAAGGGATACTCACCAAGAGTTGAATCAAATTTTGCAGAGTAATTTCTTCCATTGGTGAACTGTGTACGAAAGTCAACCAATAAACTATGATTCATTGTTTTTCCGGCTGCAATTCCGGCTTGCGACACCAGTATGATGCGGTCATCGCTTTTCCTGAATTCGACATCTCCGATTTTTGTCAGACCATATCCGATTTCAAGATAATTATTCCATGTGAGATTCTCTTTGATGTAATTTGCTTTATACATCCCAAGACCAATGATGGAAATGGAGCTATTTCCACCGGCAGTCCAATTCAGTAAGCCAACCTGACTAAATGTCACATTCGTGATGCCTGAATAAGTCCAACCTTGTGGAATCTTCACATCGTTCAATTGAGTGGTTACTCTTTTCAGGGAGTCCACCAAGCCTTGACCCACTGACTGTGCACAAACACAATACGCATTGAAGACCATGCCCAAGATGGCCAATGACAAAACTCTAGACACCATAATGAATGAATTGAATTACATTCTTAATAACCAAGCGAAAATCAGTGGAGCAACGATGGTTGCATCAGATTCCACGATGAATTTCGGTGTTTCAATACCCAATTTGCCCCATGTGATTTTCTCATTGGGAACCGCTCCGGAATATGATCCATAACTGGTTGTTGAATCAGATATCTGGCAGAAATAACTCCAGAATGGAATATCTTCCATTTCCATGTCCTGATATAACATTGGGACAACGCAAATCGGAAAATCACCTGCAATGCCTCCACCGATTTGGAAAAAGCCAACACCTTTTCCCGTGGAGTTTTTGACATACCAATCGGAGAGCAACATCATATATTCAATCCCCGATTTCATCGTTGTGCTGTTGAATTCACCCTTGATGCAATAGGAAGCAAAGATATTTCCCATTGTTGAATCTTCCCAACCGGGTACAATGATGGGCAGATTTTTTTCCGCCGCTGCTAACATCCAAGAATTCTTCGGATCGATTTCATAGTATTGTTCAAGTTCTCCGGAGAGCAACATTTGATACATGAATTCATGCGGGAAGAATCGTTTCCCTTGCGAATCCGCTTCATGCCAAACACGATGAAGATGTTTCTGCAAACGACGAAATGCTTCTTCTTCCGGAATGCAGGTATCGGTCACTCGATTATAGTGATGTTCCAATAAGTCCCATTCATCTTGTGGCGAGAGATCACGGTAATGAGGCACGCGCTTATAATGCGAATGCGCGACCAAATTCATGATGTCTTCCTCTAGATTGGCACCTGTGCAAGAAATGATTTGCACTTTATCTTGGCGAATCATTTCAGCAAGAGTTTTTCCCAATTCCGCGGTACTCATGGCACCTGCAAGTGTGATCATCATTTTGCCGCCTTCGGCCAAATGCTGTTCATATCCTTTTGCTGCATCAACCAAAGCTGCGGCATTGAAATGAAGAAAATTGTTTTCTATGAATTGTGAAATCGGACCTCTGTTCATGATGTTTTTCTGAGGATGTGGAGAAATCTGAAACTATTCAGTTTCATCGGTATTTGGTGAATATATCTTTTTGCAAAGTTCTGATAGTTCGCGGCAATCCTCTTCCGAGATGCTTTTGCTGATTTCACTGAGCATGGCCATGAACAAAGGATCAACCTTTTCCATGACTACCATTCCTTCGGTTGTTATTCTTGCAAGAGACAGTCTTCTGTCTTCTTGAATCCGAATTCTTTCAGCCAGACCTTTGGATTCCAGGCCATCGATTTGCCGAGTGACATCTGTTGTTTTTTCAATCAGGTTCTTGACAATTTCAGTTCTGGACATACCTTCTGGATAAGCACGCTTCAGCAATCGTAGAATGGCATATTGGCCACCGGTGATACCAAGTGGAGCACATGCCTTATCCACTTGCTGTCGGAGAAACTCGGCTGCCATGCTTATGTCAAGAATCGCTTCCAAAGCAGGGAAGCGATATCTGGGATGTGTGGTGTGTTCTTTTTCAGACATGGAATCAACACTATTGAATGCCTGTAAAATTACACAATTTGATTTTAGGAAAGGAAGAGAATCACCTTCATTTGAAGGACAACATAAAACACGATATCTTGCAGTTTTATTTCGATATCTCATGAGTTATAAAAGTATCATACATATTCCCGCAATGGATTGTCCTTCAGAGGAAGCGATGATAAGAATGGCTTTACAGGAAATGAGCCAAATTCACTCCATTCAGGCGGATTTTGCCAATAGATTGTTGATAGTTATTCATGATGAAAAAATTGATCCAATAATGAAGGCAATAGATTCATTGAATTTTGGGGCCGAACTCAAGAGCACTGAAGAGTTTTCCGGCACAATCTCGGAAAGAACAAATCAGCGATCAGCATTGATCTTTGTATTGCTCATTAATGCGGCTTGTTTTGTGATAGAAGCAGTCACAGGGTACTTTGCAGGGTCAATAGGTCTTTTTGCGGATAGTTTGGATATGTTGGCTGATGCCATTGTGTATGGTCTTTCCCTTCTTGTGATTTCCGGTTCCCTTTTGATGAAATCACGAATCGCCACACTCAGCGGTATATTTCAAATGGGCTTGGGTATATTTGGACTCATTGAGTGTCTGAAAAGAACCTTGTTTGGTTCGGAGATTCCCGATTATACATTCATGATAGGAGTATCTCTGATAGCCATGATCGGGAATATGCTCAGCATGAAGATTCTCCAACATCAAAACAGCAATGAACCTCATATGCGCGCGAGCATGATATTTACTTCCAATGATATCATTGCCAATGCTGGAGTTATTCTTGCCGGTATTCTTACAATGCTTCTCTCATCCATGATTCCTGACCTCGTGATCGGATGCATAATCTTTTTGCTGGTGTTCAGAGGGGCCATTCAAATTATACGGTTGAGATAATTTTTCCCCATCCTTGTAAGGTATTCCACATCTCATTACACATATAGAATGAGGAGTACCATTTGTAACTTTTTACCGTATGAACGCTCCTTGCCATTGCACCACGATGGAATGTATTTATGAGACTTGTCTTTTTCTTAACATTCATTTTCTCTGTATCAGGTCTTTTTGCCCGAGAGGGCAAGCAATTGGTTGAATTGCTTCGAAAAGGCAATGCACAGCATGATGTCGGGAATTATGAACAAGCATTGGACTATTACAAAAAAGCCCTCAAACTGGATAGTGTTTCCGGAATCGTTCATTATGAAATTGCTTATACTCTTCTTGCATTGAAGCGATATGATGAAGCCGCTGAGTTTAGCAGAAAAGTGATTCTTTTGGATAGCAAACAACAGCAGGGTGCATATTTAATGCTGGGATCGGCATTGAATATGTCCGGCAAACCTCAGGAAGCAATTCAAGCCTATCTTGAAGGCCTCGTCAAATTCAGAGGTCTGCATCAATTGCATTATAACTTGGCATTGGCTTACTATGACATTGGCAATCTTGCGAAGTCGGAAGAAGCTCTCATGCACTCCCTGCAAATGCGACCGGGACATGTGAACAGTCATATACTATTGGGGAAGGTATTATCTTCTCGCGGAGACAATATAAAATCCACGATGTGTTTTTCCTATGTATTGTATCTCAATCCGGAATTGCCTAATGCGCAAGAAATCGGCGAATTACTAAGGGAAAGACTCGCTTATCTTTTTGATCCAAAAGCTGATTCACTCAAAGTTGGATTATTCTCAGGTGATTCTTCCTTTGCATCGATGTATGAAGCCATAAATACGGCTAGAATATCCTCAAGGGATTCTTCCTTTACTGCTGAATTATGTTTGTTTTTTGAACAATTGGAAACTCTGTTGGACAAAGGACATCCATTGTGGTCTGACTTATATGCCGGGACATTTCATGGACTCCATGCATCCGGTCATTGTGAAGCATATGCACATAGCCTTGAACAATTGAACCCCACCCCTGAAACCGAGCGATGGGTAAGATTGAATCAATCCAAAGTACAGGAAATGAGATCGTGGATTGATGCACATCAACCGCCCCAGAAAATGAATCAACTTTTGTTCGGTGGAAGATCTGTATTCAAATGAGGTAATTCATCCCATCGAGTTGTATATGCAGGAGATTTTCTGTCTCTCCGCATATTCCATCTGCGCCTTCTTCCTCCCGGTCCTCCTGAAGCCCCACTTCGAATCGTTCTTCTTCCAAATCGCAAATTGATGCTGTCCATGGCTTCCATCAATGCAGAATTTCGGACGATGTTTTGTTCCATGAAAAGTGATTGTTGCACACTTTCTTGCGGACAAATATCATGCAACATCACTCCGCATTTTTTATAATAAAAACCCTCTTTGTATATTCTCTTTACTCCTTCGATGGCGGCATGTACCAAATCCGGAGAATACTGCGTGGGAATTTCACAGTGTACGGTGGTTGAATTGGAGTATTGGGGATATTTGGGTGAGAAATAATTTGTGCGAATGAATATGGAGATTGCACCGCACACTGTTCCTTGTGATCTCAATTTCACGGCCGCGCTTTCCGCATGGCGTGCCACGGCTTCAGTCAGTTCGTGGAGTTCCGTTACATATTCACCAAAACTACGGGAACACACAATTGTCTTTTGTTGAGGAAGATCATCAATGCTAATGCAAGGAATTCCATTCAACTCATGCACCATGCGTAATCCCACGATGGTGAATTCCTGTTTGATCCATTCCTGAGGGGCATATTTTAGATCTTTTGCGTTCATTATTCCGGCTCCCTTGAATCGTGGTGCGGTGCGATATCCAACGCCCCATACATCTTCTACAGGAATCTTCTCAAGCCATGCATCTTGTTCATCAGAATTTTCAGGAAGCACAAACACTCCTTCGCATTCCTTCCTTTTTTTTGCAATGCGATTTGCAATTTTGGACAAGGTGCGTGTTGGTCCCACGCCTATACCCACAGGAATGCCGGTCCATTGCATGACGGTGTTTCTCATTTCTCTGCAGAATGCTGTTTGATCACCAGTGGGAATATGATTCAGATCCAAAAATGATTCATCGATTGAATACACTTCAAGATTCGGCGTGAACATGGAGAGCGTTTCAACAACGCGATGACTCATGTCTCCATAAAGTTCATAATTGGAAGAAAATACCTGAACATCATGGGCCTCCACGATATCCATGATTTTGAAGAGAGGATCCCCCATTTTGATTCCAAGCGCTTTGGCTTCATCGGATCTTGCAACAGCACATCCATCATTATTGGAAAGCACGATGACGGGTATTCCCCTGAGAGAGGGCTGAAACACTCGCTCACAGCTGACATAAAAATTGTTTCCATCAACAAGTGCAAGTGCCATGATTCATCGGAATTTTTGAATGCAGGATGTCACAACTCCCCAGATGCAATCACCTGAGTTCTCATTCAGGCGAACAGTATTATATTTCTCATTTTCAGCATGAAGATAGCACTCGGATCCCCGCAATTCAATTCTCTTTATGAGAAATTCATTATTGACGATTGCAACGACGATATCACCGGATTGTGCTTTCAGTGAACGATCAACAATCACAAGCGAACCATCATAAATACCGGCATTCACCATGGAAGTGCCACTCACTTGCACAAAGAATGTGGCTGTTTTGTTCTGAATGAGATATTCATCGAGAGAAAGGCGTTTATCGATATAGTCTTCAGCCGGTGATGGGAAACCCGCACTCACTCCGGAAAGGAATAGCGGATAGGAACTGTCTGGAGGTGATTCCTGAAATCCCATGATTGCTATGACTTTTGTTTGTTCTTTCATTTAGGTATTATTTGGGAGTGTTTTGGGTATAATGCAAACTATGGAATTCTCATGAGTTACTACAGTGCTTCTTGTTCACATGAGTATGTTTCTGAATGTGAGATTGATGCGTGGTTCCTGAACTTTGCTTCTCTTGGGAAGTGAGTGCATCCATGCATGTTGGCTTTGCCCTTGCATGATGAGAATGCTGCTATGCCGAAGTTGTACCATGATTCGCTCTTTGGTTGTTCTATGTTTGAAAGCGAAAGGTCTTTCAGCTCCAAATGACACGGATGCAATGATTGGTTCATGCCCTAATTCTTTTTCATCATCAGCATGCCATCCCATGGCATCATTGCCATCATGATATAAATTACACAATACAGAATTGAAACGGGTACCCGCCAAATGCTCACATTGCTTCTTAATGGAAAGCAGTTCTGAAGTCCAAGGAAGGGGTTCACGAGAGATTCCACCATAAGAATATATGGCACCGGAATCACCGTACCATGCGCTTTTTCGCCTCATGACATGCACTTTGCCAAACATGGTTATTATGTCTGATTTCCAATCAAGGGAGGCTTGCAATACATGAAACAAGTCCTCGCGGATCAATGACTCACATTGTGGATAATACAATGCCTCGCCATCATACGGCAAAATGGAGTGGGGTATCGTTTGCATGGTGACAAAACTCTACATTTTCGTTTACGGTTCCATTCTATTTCGATAATTTGTGATGTCTTATTTTCACTAATCGGGTATTCTCATGTTCTATGTCTGTGCATCCATATTCTTTGTTGTCTGCAGCACATTTCTTTTGGGTCAACAACTTCCCAAAGAGCCCATTCCGGGTGGACTTCAATCACATGATCATGGGTTAGCAAGAGAAATTGAGGCATTGCATCATCAAGAAAAACATGATCCAACCTATAGACCTGTACATGTCATTCAACAACAGAAAGTAAAAGATCGTCCAATGGGTATTCAAGACATGCCGGATACTTCATGCGTACGAATCATCCCTGTGGTATTTCATGTATTTCATCCAAAAGGGGAATCGGGAGTTCCCGTTTCACAATTGGAATATGCAATAGATGATTTGAACAGAACCTTTGCCGGAACGGATGGTGATTTTGGAACCGTGAACAAAGCATTTGATAATGCAAAATCATATACGAATATTCGTTTCGCTTTGGCAAAGCGAGATCCTTTCGGACAACCTACAAATGGCATTGTGTATTATTCGGATCGTCAAGGAGGTTTTGGGAATATAGGACCGCAATGGGAAAATCAAATCAGAACATATGCATGGGACAATTACAAATACTTCAATGTGTATGTTCAGAATGATCTTTATGCAAATAACACATTCAATAATTCAGGCGTCTGTTGGTACCCATCAACATGGATGAGTGATAATGATATTGCCCGAATGGTATACAATTATGTGTATTTGGGCAAAGGAGGATCTTCCTACAATTATTTGGAGTTCAATCAAACCTTCACGCATGAAGCGGGGCATTATCTTGATCTTCGCCATACATTCGAGGGGAATTCCTGCACCGGACAGGGTGATATGTGCGACGATACACCGCCGACTGATGTTGCAGCCGGTGGATGCGAAGCAACTCGTTGCAATGGCATTATCAATGGTGAAAATTATATGGATTACAATACGACATGTTATAAAAATTTCACCATTGATCAAGTTTCACGGATGAATGCTGCAATGAAGCATCCTGCTAGAAACACGCTGTGGTCTGCATCCAACCTTGTGGCCACGGGTTTGCTTTCTCCAACAATCAATGATACATGTTTCGATTCACCTTATATTTCTTATTCAACTCAGCATCTCAAAGAATCATTGATGAATGATGGAAGCCTCGCGAATGCTTCTATCATCATCTATGCAAGCAATGGAGCGCGATTTGGAATGAAAGGTCAGACTCTTGTTTCAGGTGAACATTATTCTCCTTTTGAATTGCCGGATGGATTGAAAGAACAAATCATTGTTTCGCCGGATGGAAGTTTTGCAACAATGAACATTTTGGGAAAAGCTCTCAAACATGGGTCTAATGACACAAAGGGAGCATTGCCATTCACATTGTTCGAAGAAGCATTTTCGGAGGGCACACAAAAGGCAATACTGAACATGTCCACATTAATGAGAATAGAATTCAGGGACCCTTGGAAGAAAACTTGCGTGGATGCTTATGTTCGTGCAAGTTCAGACACAACATGGAATCTGTTTGAATTGCAAGGACCATATCCGCGATTCTTTGGCATGTGGAAGAATAAAGATGTCTATGCACTTGAACATTATGGACGAGGATTCATCACCGAATCCCAAACAAATTCGAATGCGGTTTTTCTTGAACCGGGAACAGTCATTGGTCCTGATAATGCATGGAATCAAGGAGGCGCACCGATTGTATTGCATGGCCCTGATCATGTGAAATTGGATGGTAAAACAGGATATGTAGGTTTTCGTATTCAAGTGGGTGATGCATTTCATTATGGATGGATGAGAATTGCAGTTTCATCCACGAATGGGTGTACATTGCTTGAATATCAATACAATGAAAAACC
>JBJTFZ010000143.1:0-6052 GCA_046093685.1 bacterium | reverse complement strand
ACAAAAAATGTATGGCAGGAAGTATGGTCCAAACCTCTTTCAAATGGTGGTCTTGCAGTAGGCTTCTTTAACAGAGATGATGTCGGTGAGCAAACAATCTCCATTACCAAACAAGCCTTGGGCCTTCCCGATGATATACGATTTCGGATAAAAGATATATGGACTCATCAAGAACTTGGAATTCTTGATCAACAGATACAATTCATAGTGCCTTCTCATGGAGTTCGATTGATTTCATTGATACCCGAAACATCGGTGAGTTCATTGCAGGATGAAGCCGCATTCACCTCACTGCGTATTATGCCTCAACCGGCCCATGACATCGTGTATTGTTCTTTCCATTCATCCCATCGTGGGCTTGGAACAATCTCACTCATTGATATTTCAGGCAAACAAGTTGGCAGGCCATATAGCTTGGAAATTCGCGAGGGGCTTCAGGCATTGACCATACCAATTCCACCGGATGTCCCTGCCGGTCTCTACGGACTTCGACTAAGTTCAGATATTTCAACGATATTCCGACCGATTCTTATCGTTCATTGACCGTAATTCCATAGATTTGCACTTCAATTCCAACTGCTTGTGCACTAATCAAGCGTTCCCGTTCACCAAACATCGATGCAACGGTATGAAGATAACCGACATACTTCAACCTTCGGCAATCTTGCTGAATATGTCATTTGCAAAAAAAGAAGATGCCCTCGATGCAATGATCAATGCATTGGCGGAGGGAGGCCATATCGCTAAAGCTGATGAAGCTCGAAAAGCGGTATTCGATCGAGAAAAAATCATGTCGACAGGAATCGGGAAAGGATTCGCTCTGCCTCATGGCAAGACAAATCACATCACTGAGACTGTCGGTGCATTCATGACTCTCAAAGATCCACTCGATTTTCAGGCACTGGACCAACAACCCGTCACCATCATTTTCATGTTGATAGGCAGAGAGAACACAGTTGGAACTCATCTTCGTTTACTATCTCGAATTTCAAGATTGATGAACAAAGACAGTTTCCGTGACAGTGTTTCTGCCGCAGAAACTCCTGAACAAGTGATAGCATTGTTTACAGCAGAAGAAGAGGAAATGGGATGATTGCAAAGTGTATCGTGATATGTCTTTGTATTTTTCTGCCTTTTACTGCATTTGCTCAAAAAGATGCTGCAAAAAAAGACATGCAAGCCGCAAAACAAGTGCTTTCAATCATGAAAGAACAAATGTTGCAACTCACCGAACGCTTCAAAAGGAATACGCTCACTTTCAAAGGGCAATATGAGCAGCAAACAAAACAAATTCTAACCGGCTTTCGGAAACAATTGCAGTCTCTTAAGCAGGACATCAATTCCATCGAGAGTAATCTTGAAGACTTATCATCCCAATTGGATCAGCAATCCAAGGAAAATGACAAGTCATTGCAAGAGCAATTCCAAAAACTAAATGTGGATTTGGATGATTCAATCAAACGCTTTGAAAAAAAACTCGATTCCCTCTCTCAATTGAAATAAGCTCATATTAGATGTCCGAACACTCTCATACAACCGCAAGACAACCAATCGGAGTGTTTGATTCCGGAGTTGGGGGCCTAACAGTACTCAGACATTTGATACATCGAATGCCCGATGAAGAATTTGTGTATTTGGGTGATACCGCTCGGGTGCCTTATGGAAATAAATCGCAGGAAACCATCAGGCATTATACAAGACAATGTGTCAATTTTCTTCTCGGATTTGATGTAAAGGCGATTGTGATTGCATGCAATACAGCATCTGCCCTAGCATTGGATTTGGCACGCGAAATAAGTCCTGTACCCATAATCGGAATGATTCACCCTGCTGCAGCCACTGCAGTGAATCAAACAAAAAATGGAAAAATCGGCATCATAGGAACCAGAGCCACCATTGGTTCCCATGCCTATGAACATGCTATCGCCGGATATGCAAAGTCACTCGACAAACACATCGAAGTGTTTGCAAAGGCTTGTCCTTTATTTGTGCCTCTTGCCGAGGAAGATTTTGGGGAGCACCCTTCCGCACAATTGATTGCACAAGAGTATCTTTCAGATTTTCTGGAAAAAGGCATAGACACATTGGTGATGGGTTGTACGCATTATCCTTTGCTGAAAAATCTCATCGGGATCACATTGCCGGGGATTTTACTCATTGATTGCGGAGAATCCGCCACAACAGAATTAGCGGAAATATTACACACTCCTCGTCAAGAAATTAGTGCTGTTAAACCGGTCATTCGCCTTTTCACGACAGACACAGTTCACTCATTTTCTTCCATTGCCGAACGATGCATCGGGCACTCCCTTCCTGAGCCAATACGCATTTCTCAGGAGACACTTGAAGAACAAGGTCTTTCGGGAATCTAATTGTCGTAAATTGCGAGCCAGGAACAGAGAATCATTGATCACTTTGCATTGATTATTCCATGATTGGATACATCCTCAGAAAAGCCGGTTATGCACTTGCAGTGCTCTTTGGCGTTGTAACCACAGCATTTCTCATCAATTTTGTATTGCCCGGTGACCCCGCCCGTTTGATGCTTGGCCAAAGAGCAGATGAGCAATCAATACAGGCTTTGCGTGTTCAACTTGGTTTGGATAAACCAATGTATGAACAATACACCAAATATGTCATCAGACTTATACAAGGGGATTTGGGAGTGTCGTATTCCACGAATCGCGAAGTGCTTGACACCATAGTTGATAAATTCCCGGCAACGGCCTTGCTTGCAGTCACCGCAATGTTTTTCTCAACATTGATCGGCATTGGATTGGGAATCATTGCTGCGATACGATCAAATACATGGATAGATGCATCAACGATGGGTTTTGCATTATTGGGGATTTCACTTCCAAGTTTTGTTTTTGGTCTTCTCCTATTGTTGTTGTTTGCTGAAGTATGGAAAATATTTCCTTCTTCAGGATATATCGACAAAGGGATAAGTCATTTATTTCTCCCCATGCTCACGCTTGCTTTTCGACCATTGTCCATCATTGCAAGGGTCACTCGAAGTTCAATGCTCGATGTATTGAATCAAGACTATGTACGAACCGCTCGTGCCAAGGGATTGCAAGAAAAAGCGGTGATTCTGAAACATGCACTCAGAAATGCATTGAATCCCGTAGTAACAACCGTGAGTGCTTGGTTCTCCGGACTACTCGCCGGTACATTTTTCGTTGAATATATTTTCAATTGGCCTGGAATTGGAACACTTGCAATCAGCGCCATTGAGAAATTGGATTATCCCATCATACAAGGCACCGTATTGCTAACTGCGATCATCTTTGTAGTGGTGAATGCAATCGTTGACATCTTGTATGCATTTCTTGATCCAAAAGTAAAATTACATTGAGATTGAATTATATGTCAAAAGATACACAAAGCAATAAAAGAGCGGAAAGTCTTGGAGCTCTCGCTTGGAAAAAACTCAAGAGACATCCTGCCGGAGTGACGGGCATGATTATTATCGGCTTATTGGTCCTTATTGCCCTCCTTGCCGATGTTATCAGCCCATTCTCGCCAACTCTGGCGGTACTGGAATATGCGGAAAAACCATCGGGCTTTATTGGGAATGTTTTATATGTGTCAAACCCTTCAAATCCCGATGAGCCAAATGTGATACCAATCATTTCGCATCGAATCATCAAAGATTCGGTTGTGTATCGTGATGAAAGCGGACAGGAAATGTCTATACCGGTGGCAAACATGGCAGGTGCAGGCGAAGATGAATGGCATGATAATCCCACATATTATCTGGGAACCGATCGATTAGGAAGAGATGTGCTCTCAAGACTTGTGTTCGGAGCAAGAATTTCATTGTTGGTTGGTGTCGTTTCCCAATTGATTGCTCTGATGATTGGCATTGTATTAGGTGCTCTTGCAGGGTTTTTCAGGGGATGGGTTGACAATGTGATCATGTGGTTCACCAATGTGATATGGTCTTATCCAACAATACTACTTGCCATTCTTCTTAGTTCTCTGTTGAAATTCACAAACAATATCATGGGTCTGACATTGAATCCTTTTTGGCAAACATTCATTGCCATCGGTATTTCAAGTTGGGTGGAGATTGCGCGCATTGTTCGGGGTCAATTCTTCTCACTTAGAGAAATGGAATATGTGGAAGCAACCAGAGCATTGGGATATGGCTCGATGCGAACGATTTTCAGACATATTCTTCCGAATGCGATTGGTCCCATCATCGTGCTTTCAACAGCCGGCATTGCATCTTCCATCATTGCCGAAGCAGGACTTAGTTTTCTTGGCCTTGGCATTCAAAGACCCGAACCATCATGGGGTATTTTCATTTCAGATCATTATGGATATATCTTCGCCGGAAAATATTGGGGATTGACCGTATATCCAAGCATAGCCATCGCGGCCGCAGTATATGGATTCAATCTGCTTGGTGACGGCCTTCGAGATGCATTTGATCCAAAAGCAATTCAACGATGACATGCTCATTGATTCAGTCAAAAAAATACTATCTGACACTCAGAAACTACCTCCAGCACTTTTGATATACGGTGAGGAGGAATTTTTACGAGAAGAGGCATATCACCAAGTGTTGACTGCGATAATGCCCGGAGGGCAAGCTCATCATGATATGGAAATCATTGATGGTGGCTCGGTGAATGAATCCCAGATAGTCGATATGGCAGATTCCTTCCCCTTTATTTCCGAAAAAAAAATCATCATCGTCAAACAGGCCGATGCTTTGTTTGGTGGGAAGGCATCAAAAAAGAAAGATGTAAAATCACCGGTATTGAAGTATCTGCAATCTCCCCAGCCAACAACATTTCTCTTATTGACGGGGGTCTTCTCCTCCCTTTCGGGACTGCGTTCAGCTTCGAAAAATCCAAAGCAATCAGAAAAAGCAAAAAAAATCATTGCTTCAGCTCCATTTCCATTACAAGCAATCATTGATCTCATACCCGCTTATGAATGTGCCAAAGTTTCAGAGCGAGAATTGAATTCATGGACAAATGCCCGTTTGGCAAATCATGGTAAAACCATATCTCAAGAAGCAGCAGAATATCTCATTGCAAATGCAGGTTTATCTCTTCGGGACATCGCAAATGAACTTGAAAAACTCATGCTATTTGCTCCTGAAAGAAAACAATACACCGAAGAGGATGTTCTGGGACTGGTTGGCTCCTCCAGAGTGTATAATATCTTTGAACTCCAAAAGGCAATAGGACGAGGCGATACACCGAAATCCGTCGAAATCATTCATCACATGATGAATTCCGATGGTAATGCAATCATGATTATTTCCATGTTATTACGCTATTTTTCAGCGCTTTTCCGTCTGACAGACGCACAAGCACAAGGCGGAAATCCCTATGAACTCGCCAAAATTGTAGGTGTGAATGCCTATTTCTTGCCGGAATATCAATCAGCTTTACGATATTTTCCTCCTATGAAATTGGCCAGAGCCATGTATTTGCTCAGAAATGCTGATCTAACCCTCAAATCCACTTCTCAATCCCCGGTAATTGTGCTTCAAACCCTGATGATTGGCTTACTGGCTTAAAAAATACCATCAACCAAATATGCAAAATGTTTGGATGGTTTCTTGACTCTCCGTATATTTGTGTCTCTATTTCTCTAACTGAATACATTTTATACCGTATGGCACATCATAAGTCAGCGATCAAACGCGCCCGTCAAAACAAGAAGCGCGCAATTTACAATCGAGGCAATCGCAAGGCATATCGCGAGGCGATTAAAGCCGTTCGTTTGGCAAAAACAGTTCAAGAGGCGGAAGCTTTATTCGTTAAAGCCACCAGTATTTTGGACAGAGTTGCTTCACGCGGTGTATTGCATAAGAACAATGTAGCAAACAAGAAGTCCAAACTTGCTTTGCATATCAATAAGATGAAGGCGGCCCAAGCCTAATTCGTTTGCACCCGTAGCTCAACTGGATAGAGCATTTGACTACGGATCAAAAGGTTTGGGGTTCGAATCCCTACGGGTGCGCTTCACAGATTTACACATTACATCTCAACAGAATATTTATGCTGAATCAAGCGAAAAAAGCAGA
>JBJTFZ010000142.1:0-2459 GCA_046093685.1 bacterium | reverse complement strand
AAAGAAATCATCGTCATTGAATGGATTTGAATTTCTTTTACCGATAATCAAAAAACCTTGATTGACTTCTCCATGTAGCAGTGGAAATCGTACTGCATCATCATATTCCATGAACGACATCTGTTCATTGGTGCCTTGAATCAATTTTAAGAGCCTCTCCTTGTTGAATCCGTTGCTCGACAATAAGGAAGTCGAGAAGGCATCTTTTCGAATGATCGCATATGAACCCGTCAACAAATGCCCCATGAGAAATTGTCCAGCCATCTTTGCAATATCTTCTTCATGTTGCCTGAGAATTATGTCGGAAAGCATTTCGGAGATCGTATCCAAAAGAAGTGTCGACTTCTCAAAACTTCTCTTCATCGTAGCGGACGCATCATTCTTCCTTTGAGAAAATAGGAACATTCCCACAATGTTCAACAGAAGTGATAAATCTCGACTATGTTCATCATCCAATTTCACTACATACTTGACATGACCCACAACTTCTTCTAGATACATGATGGGACTATACTCGGTGAACGATGAATTGTCATAAGATGAGAATTCAAAAAGCATTCTGCGGGAAAAGTCCTCATCATCAGTGTATACAACCGATTCTCCCATGATTGTGGAGGACATCAGAAAAGATGCAAAGATTTCACAAACATCACCCTGTGATGTAGCATGTGCCAAAGATTGCAGAAGTTTAGGAAGTTTGTTCGTGAAATATGTCATGCGAAATGGAGTTTTAACGTTCTTTTAGAACAATTTACCTTTTTCACAGAAGATTTGAGATTCTTGCATCGGTTGCAATTGCAATATCACCGGGTGATAGCAATATTTGCAATCCTCTCTGGCCGGGGCTGATACTTATCTCATCAAACAGAAATGCGGTTTCTTCCATGAATGTTGGGAAGTTCTTTTTCATGCCAATGGGAGAACAGCCTCCACGAAGATAACCTGTCAGGGGATATAAATCATTGATTGGAAGGAGTGAACATGAACCATTCCCCGTTGCTCTAGCCACTTTTTTGAGCGACACTTCAGAATTTCCAGGAACAATGATCACAAAGACCGGAAGTATATCCCCGCGAATGACCAATGTTTTAAATACTTGCTCATGGGGCAATGATAATTTTTCGGCCACACTGATTGCATCCAGCGAATCCTCAGACCATTCATAGGATAGCAATGTGTAGGAAATACCAAGTGAGTCAAGAATTCGACAACAATTAGTCTTCTTGGATGAACTCATGTTTCGATCGAGGAGAGAAGTCTGTCTATTGTATCCGATCCCATAAGACCGGCCTTTTTTCTGATATGCAATCTATGCGTTTCGACGGTTCTAGGACTGATGTCCAAAAATTCTGCGATATGATATGTGGAAAATCCGCACTTAATCAGACAACATATTTGCTTTTCTTTTACCGTGATATCTGAAATAAGCGATTCCAATTTACCATAGAATCGTGGATATGTATGATGGAATTCACTAAAAAATATCTCTTTGTCCAATTGAGTGACTGATAAAGGCATCAGCAATCCGCTAATCTCTTTGAGAATATTTGTCTTGGTTCCATGTTTTTCAAGAATCTCCATGATCTTGGTTTTCACTTCTCCATACCGATTCAATTCTTTCATGATGGAAGAAGTTCTTTCAAGAAGTTGATAACGAAGATCTTGGGCTTACTTACCGAGAACATGATTTTGTTGTTTCAACAATTCATTCTCTTTTTGATGCAAAGTGGCAATATATTGCACCTCCAATTCTTTGATGTTTTTTTGCGCATCCTTTCCTATCACTATTTGTTGGACCTCATACGATTCCTGTAATAGTACAAATGCTCTGTCCCACTGTTTTCTTGTTCTTAACCACAATCCCCAATGGCGTAAAACCCAAATTCGTAATTGTAAAAACTCATGCTTTTGTGTCATGACATGTGCTTCACGAAAATGATGTTCAATTTTGGAATTCCGTGCTGCAGATGGAGGCATGTTCATGAACAGCCTTGCAAGTTTATATTGCAAAGTGGCTTCATGCAGAGGGAAAGGTAAACTTTTGAAGAGCTTTTCGGCCAGACGGAATAATTGAAGGGCTTTCAGATGATTACCCATATTTGAATACGCGGAACCACACATCACATACATTCGAGACAAATCATGAAAGGCTTTTTTCTTTTTGGCGATGATCATGCATTCGGTCAAAATCGAAAGTGCTTTGTCAGGCTGCTTTTCAACTTTCATCAAATGAATTGAAGCAATATTGGAAAGAGCAACCAATTCAGTTCTCCAATTTTGTTCATTTCTTGAAATTCGTATGGCTGATTCAAAGCATTCTTCTGCTTTTTCAAAATCCTGAATCGATATATGGAAATTCCCTGTGGCAAGTTCTATTTGAGCATCCAAAAATGGTTCGGAGGGGATGTCAATTCTTATGTCTTTGGCTTTTTGCAAATAATGAAGACATGCATCATATT
>JBJTFZ010000141.1:0-9675 GCA_046093685.1 bacterium | reverse complement strand
CATATGCATTGATCATATAAAAAAAGCCCGATGAATTCATCGGGCTTGATTGTTTGTTCATCATCTGGATATAATCAGTGGACTCGATATGGTTTTTCCATCCATGCTTAGTCTCACGATATACATACCCATTGGAAGTTCTTCGGCAGGAACCGACAATGAATGCCCTCCACCATCTATTGTCCCTTTGAGGAGCGTTTTAAGAACTCTTCCATCCAATGAATTGATTGTTACTTCGGCATGCACTGAATAAGGCGCAACAAATTGAATCATTCCTGAATATGACATTGGATTTGGTGCACAAACGATACGAAGCTTTTGGGATTCAACTTCATCGATAGATACAGTCAATCTTTCCGACAATGCACCTGTGCTTGCCTCATAAAAAGAACCACTTTGTGTCACTCTTTCAGAAACGGATCTCACTTGATATGCGATATTGGATCCGATTCTTGTTGTCATGTCAACATATGTTGTTTGAGTAACCGGCGTTTTGGTTAACAATTCAAATATGTCTCCACCACCATCACTGCTACGATACACCATATAACCCGAAACTCCCGGAGCAGGATCCCAAGTGACAGTCACATCTTTTTCTCCGGATTGAGCCTTGACATTCTTTGGAGCTGTGATCGGAAGATTTGATGTCATGCGCAAAGTTGGATCTCCAAGAAGAGCAATATGCGTCCCTCTTGCTCCTGCATGATATAGCACACCACCGGGATACTTCTTGGTATTATAAATTGCAGGTAGATATTGCTGAGTATTATTTTGTGCAGTCAACAAGACTTCACCAATCGGCTTCCCTAATCCCATCGGATGGAAAAACCAATGAGGTCTTGCCGCCCAACCTGCTGTCAGCACAGTTCCTCTTGAAGCAACTACGCTTCGCAATACATTGTCTTTACTATCCCAATCACCAAAATAACTTCCAAAAACAGAAGTGAATACCGAAGTGATCGGGCGTTTTGAAAATTCAGCTATAGTCCCAACTCCACTGCATGATGTATATGAACCTGCACCACATCCATAGGAAAACATGATTGTTTTTGTTGAATCCAAGAATTCTCTGTTTGCAACAATGTTTCCTTTTCCTACAAGACCACCAAATCCTCTATAGGCACTTCCTGAAAATCCTTCACCATATGCTCCAAAATTATCATCAACCGTTGCTTCATAAACAGGCTTTACCGCGCCTGATCTGAATGCGTGATTTTTGTCGAGATAGCGTTTGAGTAATTGGACTTCTGTTTCAGCGAATGATGTGAGATTATAACAATCGATTCTTCCAACAGGAATGCGCATGTCTGCATCGAATTGTGATTTGTCGAATTTTCCATCACCGGGAATATTTTTGTTTTCTTGTCGCGAAGCTGTTGTTGAATTAATGCTTTCATCAGACCATTCGCCATCGAAATCAGCATAAAATCCATCTGCAGGCCATGCACCCACATGATCAGGAACATGCCCATCAGGGGCCATTTGCCCGGAATACGGCACAGGCACTCGACCAAGAAGGAGAATTGAATACTGTTCATTGATATTTGTTTCAACTATTGAGCGAATGATTTCTTTTGTGTTTTGAACAGACTCAGAATTGAATGTGTTCGCACGGGGAACAGTCCTTTTAATCACCTTCCATAATTCATTGTTCAAATCTTTTTCGAGCCGATCAATTTCATTTGCCAATGGAGTAATCATCGTGCTGTCAATCAAGAGAATGACGATTCCTCTGTATAATACAGGCGGAACATCAATGCCGGCGAGTGCATATCCGGAACCAAGATATGTGGTCACCGTATCATTGCCGGCTCCTATGTTGATTGTCTTCACACCTGTTGGCGCACAAATCTTTATGACTTGATATTCATAGGGAACACCCAATTCAACATCCGTGTCAGTGTATGAAAGTGCATCTTTGCCCAGATTGGCCAATGCATCACCCCAAGCTGATTGATCAGACCAATTAGTCACTTTGGGGTCTTTTCTATACACGATATATGATTGCGCAAATGGATCTTTTTCCCAATTGAGGGTTATTGCCGGCTGAGGGGTTCTAGCACAAGCAATATCAAGCACAACGGAAAACCCTTTTCCATCCTGCGCCGATAGTGAAATGGCTTGCAATGCAATACAGATGAGGAGAATGAGGAATCTCATGACATGGCTCCTAGAATTTTAATCAATCATCTTCTGATTTGTTTTTCTTTCTAAATAAAAATGAAACAGGAACTCCTTCAAGATCGATATGCTTTCTGAGTGTCCTTTCTAGAAATCGTTTATAAGAATCTGGTAATTCCTGCGGATGATTGCAGAAAAAAGCAAAAGTAGGTGGAGCGACTTTTGTCTGGGTGATATAATTGATGCGCAAGTCATGTCCACGATATGATGGTGGCGGAGTCTTCGTGATTTGCTCATGTAGAATGTCATTCAATTTCGAAGTGGAAATCCGTGAGGATCTTCTGACTTGGATTTCTTTTGCCATATCAATCAATTTGGAGAGTCTTTGTTTTGTCAAAGCAGAAACAAAAACAACAGGTACATAATCGAATGTTTTCAATTCTTCATGAACTTTCTTTTCAAATTCAACAGCTGTATTGGTTTCCTTTTCAACAGCATCCCATTTATTCACCGCGATAATCACGCCTCTGCGTGCATCCACCGCATCATTGATGATTCTTTTGTCCTGTGCTTCCAAACCACGCTCTGCATCAAGTACGACAACGGCGACATCACATCGTTCGATTGCGCGTGCGGTACGCATGATGGAGTACATCTCAACATTTTCTTTGATATGACTTCTCTTTCGAAGTCCTGCAGTATCAATCAATACAATTTCTTCGCCATAATATTTCAGGATGCTGTCGATCGCATCTCGAGTTGTTCCTGGAATATCCGATACTATTGCTCTATCAACACCAAGCAATGCATTCGTGATACTGGATTTCCCAACATTTGGTCTTCCAATCAATGCGATTTTCAATCGAGTGTCTTCTTCCAAGCCCTCTGAACTGTTCAATGGTTCAACAACATGATCCAATAAATCACCCGTGCTTCTACCATTCAAAGCAGATACTCCGAATGGCTCTCCCAAACCAAGTGAGAAAAATTCAAACAGTTGAGCGTCTTGCAAGGAATTGTCGCATTTATTCACGGCAAGCGTTATATGCTTTCCACTTTGGCGAAGAGTCATTGCTATTTCTTTGTCCACGGGTGTCAATCCATCTCTTCCATCACAGACAAAAATGATGGACTGCGCTTCTTCGATTGCAAGATGCGCTTGCTCACGAATTGCTCTGTCGAAGAGTTCATCGCTTTCCGGCACGATACCGCCGGTGTCAATCAAAATGAACCCGATGCCATTCCATTCTCCTCGACCATAATGTCTGTCACGGGTCACGCCGGAGGTGGCATCAACGATTGCATCGCGTTCCTCAAGAATGCGATTGAACAATGTTGATTTCCCAACATTTGGTCTTCCTACTATGGCTACAAGATTCTGCATGATTTTCTCTTAATGAACAAAACAAAGATAGTAATTACATCTTCAATAAAGACAAACCCGAACATGATGTCCGGGTTTATTGATTAACCGAGTGAATCTTGAAGATATCGTCGCACAGCATCTATGGGAATACGCTCTTGTTGCATCGTGTCTCGATTACGAATGGTAACAGCAGAGTCCGTTAGCGAATCATTGTCAACGGTGATGCAAAAAGGTGTTCCGATTTCATCTTGTCTGCGATATCTCTTCCCTATTGAACCGGAAGTATCCCATTGAACTTTATATTCTTTCTGCAATTCTTTATACAATGGTTCCGCAAGTTCCGGCAAGCCGTCTTTGCTTGTCAAAGGAAAGATCGCTGCTTTGACCGGAGACAATTTCGGATGAAATTGCAATACTGTTCTAGCTTCTTCAGCACCATCGTCACCGACAATTTTTTCTTCTTTGAATGCATTGCACAAGAATGCCATGAATGATCGAGATGCACCAACGGAAGTTTCAATCACATAGGGTACATACCGCTCTTTGGTCACGGTGTCCACATATTCCTGCTTCTTTCCGGAAAATTCTTGATGATTTTTTAGATCGAAATCGGTTCGCGAATGAATTCCCTCTATCTCACCCCATCCAAATGGAAATTGAAATTCGATATCGGTTGCGGCATTTGCATAGTGCGCCAATTTTTCATGTGGCTTTGCTCTCAAAGATGATGGATTCATTCCATGATCAATAAACCATTGGAAACGCTGCTCGAACCAATACTCGAACCATTCTTTTTCACTGCCGGGCTTGATGAAATATTGCATTTCCATTTGCTCGAATTCACGAGTACGGAAAAGGAAATTTTTTGTGTTGATCTCATTCCGAAATGCTTTGCCTATTTGAGCAATGCCGAATGGTGGTTTTTGCCTTGTTGAATCCAATACATTCTTGAAATTCACAAAAATGCCCTGAGCGGTTTCGGGTCTGAGATAGACTGTGTTTGACACATCTTCCACAGGTCCGACAAATGTTTTGAACATAAGATTGAAATATCTCACCTCGGTCCAATCAGTGGTTCCGCTCACGGGATCGGCAATCTGCTCATCCATGATGATCGCATGAAAATGAGAAGGCTCAGTAGCTTGATTCAATCTTGCTTCAACGGCATTCGCCTGATCTGTCTTTCCTTTCTTTCTGAGTTTTTCGATATACTCTTCGATGAGTGTATCGGCACGATGTCTGGCTTTGCTCACTTTATTGTCAATCATCGGATCGGTGAATTGCCCCACATGCCCGCTCGCCTCCCATGTACGAGGATGCATGAGAATAGCGGCATCCAATCCCTCAATGTCATCACGCAAAGTCATGGCTTTCCACCATGCTTCTTTTACATTTCTCAATAATTCAACACCGAGCGGACCATAGTCCCAACACCCATTGAGTCCTCCATAAATCTCAGAGGATTGAAATACAAAACCGCGTCTTTTGCTTAAAGATAAGAGTGCGTCCAAAGGAGATGCCATGATTTACGATGTGATTATTGTGAGAAAGGTCAAAAATACAAATTTGACGGAGCTTTTTCAGAGGGGTTTATTGTCCGGTACCTTTCTTTGCAAGCTTGTCAACATATTCATTCCAGTGATCACCCGTATGGGCCTGTATTTTGTTCCAATTGATTAAGAGTCCGCTCAGTGCCATGAATTGAGCATATCGCTGAGTTAGTGCTTGTTTGGCTCGCCAATTGCCCAATGCCCATTCTCTGATTCCGGCATAATCATAATGTATGGTTATAGATGCATGACCATGTTGTTTGCACCATTGAACCACTTTGCCCACTGCCATCAATTCTCCGGCCACTTGCCTTGCTTCCAGATATTCCGGATTGTTTACAGACCCGAAATCTTCAAATATCAATGCATCATCATTGATGATTGCCAAACCATAACCAACATTTCCTGCAATGTATGATCCATCTACATAGGCATGCAAGCCCTTATGTTCTCTCTTTCCGCCTGAAGGCGAACCAATTCGCTTTTCATTGAGAAGTGAGGTCAGTTCAATATCTTTCAGAGATCTGCAATCATATCGAAAAGTTTTCTTTGTTGGTGCATAATACAAGCGCAATTTTCCTATAGATGCACCATGTTTGAAACACTCCGCAGTGACGGCATATTCCTGCCAGGCATCTTCATGAATGCTCAAAGCATATCCCTTGGATGCTAGCATGGCATCCATTTCCTCAAGTTTGGTTCGAAGTGTTGATTCAAAGGGTGATTTCATACATCATGTACTCATGCGAAGAAGATGATTGAAAATCTCTTCTGCACATTCTTGTTTTGTCATTGTTGGCAGATTGGTCGACTGCATCGTTTGATCAAGGATGGTTATCGTATTCTTATCCCCCCCGAAACCACTATCGGGTTGATTTGCTTGATTGATGATCATCATGTCGCACCGTTTGTCCATCAACTTTTTGATGCCATATTCCAATGGATTGACAGACTCCAATGCGAAACCGACCAGAATTTGATTATCATGTTTTCGATTGCCAAGTTCCCTCAGAATATCAGCTGTTTTGACAAGTTCAATATGCATTGTTTCGGCTTCGCCTTTTTTGAGTTTTCCCTCATGGCGCACTCTTGGAGTAAAATCAGCCACAGCCGCACTCATGATGATGATGTCTTGTGAATCCGCTTCCTTCATCACTTCATCATGCATTTCTTGTGAAGATTCAACATTGATTCTCTTTATTGAACCCGCAGGTGTTTGCAAACTAACCGGACCCGATATCAATGTGACCAATGCACCCAATTGCGAAGCTGTTTTCGCCAATGCAAAACCCATTTTCCCGGATGAAAAATTGCCAATAAATCTCACATCATCAATTCGCTCATAGGTTGGGCCGGCGGTGATCAATACCTTTTTTCCATAAAGAGGCATCATCTGTTGGGGTTCTTCATGAATTTCTGTCTTAGGCTGATACTCATTATTGAAATCCGCGTCTGAAATTTTCAATGCCTTGAAACAATGATTCATGAGGACATCAATTTCGGGTAATCTACCGGGACCAATGATGCCACTTGCCAATTCTCCATGAGCAGGTTCTATGATCAACGCTCCATCAGCTATAAGGATTTCTATGTTTCTTTGAACAACAACATGTTCCCACATATCGGAATCCATTGCAGGTGCAATGAGCAATGGCGTACTCTTAGGCAATGCACAGGCAATGATTGATAATGCCGTGTCATAAAAACCTGTAGCCAATCGCGCCAAAGAAGTTGCCGAGCAAGGCGCTATAAGCATCATGTCACACCAATGGGCCAAATGTATGTGCCATGAGCCACCTTCCTGCACTTCATCATCAAACATGTTCATCGCAACAGGATGCTTTGAAAGATTCATGAGCACTGTTCGAGATACAAATTTTTCGGCAGAGGGCGTCATGACCACACGAACCTCAGCCCCAAGTTTGATCAATTCTCGAATGATCATCGGTGCTTTATAAGCCGCGATGCTTCCGCTCACTCCGAGTATGATTTTTTTTCCTTGCAATTTCATGGTGGACTCGAATAAAAAAGCCATCGTTCTACAGGGGTAGGCGATGGCTCAATATATCAACAAGTTTCTTGTTATTTTTCATCATTGATGCGGACGCTTAATTGATCGTCCATCACTTCCTTCATTGCGATGAAAATCGGCTTGGGAAGTACATCAAATTCCCTACTTATGGCGAGTTTGTCATAATTTGGACCTTCTGCTTCATCTGCATCAGTCTCGACATTTTCCATGCGAGCGGTCAATTGCATTTTGATTTGATCATTGATCTGACGGGCACGAATTCCCATGGCCACAATTGACTGATAAATACTGCCTTTGGCAGATTCCTTCATGCGAACTTCAACGGGATTGACGATGTATGTGCTCATGACTTCTCACAAAATGACGATGAATAGGACCGCAAATATACGATATCACCTTGAAATGACCAAACTTAGCTCTTTATCTTTGGGATTTCCAGGAAGATTAGTCGTGAACCATCTTTACTTCTCACTTGGAGCTTCAAAACTTCGCCCTGCCGATCTTTGATGAGCTTAGAGACCTGTCCTGTTTTTGTGATTGTCTGTTTTTCTGCCTTCACGATCACAATTCCCGGGAATAACCCTCTTTCACTTGCATGAGAGAATCGTTCAACCTTTGTGATGAGTACTCCATCCTCAATCTCCAATTCCTTCTTGACTTGTTCTGTCAAGGGGGCGATGGTAAATCCGAGGTCCTTGAAGGAAACTGTTCCATTGGTTGATTCATCCTCTTTTGTCGTGGAGCCTGTTACGCCATCCTCATTGGAAGCCACATTTGCATCATCTCTTTTTTTGAGGGTTACTGATTTTGAGATTGCTTTGCCATCTCTCCAAATCTTGAGATTGACTTTATCTCCTGCTCTGCGCTGCGCAACCAAACTTTGAAGATCATTGGAGGAGTTGACTGGTTTGCCATCCAATTCCAATATGACATCACCTTGTTCGATGCCGGCTTTTTCTGCAGGGCTATCTTTGATAATGTCATCAACAAGTGCGCCCGCAACTTTATCAAGCCTGAGTGATTTTGCCGACACCTCATCCACAGGTCGAAGTGATATTCCGATATACCCACGATCTACTTTCCCATCTTCAATGATATCAAGCGCAACTGCTTTCATAAGATTTGAAGGGATTGCGAATCCATATCCCATATATCCGCCCGTGCGAGTGGCTATCGCGGAATTGATTCCAATCAAACTTCCACGGAGATTGAAGAGTCCGCCACCACTATTACCGGGATTGATTGCTGCATCTGTTTGAATGAAATTCTCAACTGCATATCGATCTCTATTCAATCCCAAAGCGCCTCGTCCAATCGCGCTCACAATGCCTGATGTGACCGTGGAATTCAATCCAAGGGGATTGCCGACTGCAATCACCATTTCTCCTATGGACACTTCATCACTATTTGCAATGTGTGCAACTGGAAGATTTGTGGCTTCAACTTTAATGACAGCCAGATCTGTGAGAGGGTCACGACCAATGAGTTTGGCCTTGTATTCTTTTTTATCGGAAAGAATGACGGTGATTCCATCTTCTTTGGCTTGTTCAACCACATGATTGTTTGTGATGATATATCCATCAGATGAAATAATCACACCGGATCCTGCACCTTCGGATTTTTGTGTTTCACCTTCTTCTCCACCGGGGAAATCTTCAGGTGTTCCAAAAAACTTGAAGAATTCACGAAACTGTTTATTATCAACTTTGGACTCAGTCACAACTTTGATATTGACAACTTGTTCATTCACTGATTTGCTGACTGAAGTCATAGCATCATTCAATGCTTGAACTTGTGGACTCAGCGTAACAGGTGCATTTTTTGCTCCAATTTCTTTGTCAGCCGCGAATACTGATCCAATTCCACCTGTATCAAATGTTGATACAAGTGCCACTCCAAAAATGATTCCGATGCCAATGAGCAATACGGCAGAAATGATTGGTTTTTTTGTCATGATTGTTCTCTATCCATGATTCACAGAAAAAGGTCAACAGTAAACGATTAAAGTATGAAATTGTTGCAGACTTACAATAAAAAGCGGGCGATTGACAGGGTAGCCAATCGCCCGCGAGGGTCTTATGCATATGCCCCGTATGGAGCCATGCGTTTACTTGCTGATTGTAATCTGCTGCTCGGCACTATATGGACCGGCTACCATCTTGATCACATAACTTCCCGATGGCATAGAGCCAAATGGTATCTCTGTGCTATACACACCCTTCTGATAACTTCCATTGGCCAATGTTGCAACACGCTCGCCTTTCATCGAATACAAGGCTATCTCCGTGTTCACCGTAAAGCCTACGGAAAACTCCAAGTTCGCCTTACCATCGATAATCGGATTCGGACTCAATGGCTTCAAGCTAAATGCCTGACTCGATGGGTCGACTCCACGATAGTTAAATGCACAGGTCGGGTCGATCTTCATCGTACCCTGACCAGGATTCACCGTCAAACAGCCAACAGATACGCCCTTGGCGTCTATCTCAAAATCTGTCTTGCCATAATTCGGCAAATACACATTCATTGGAATCGTAGCTATGTCGCCTGCCGTGGACATCACCGCTGATGACTCTATCGTCAGGCTGATCTCACCATCCTTGACC
>JBJTFZ010000140.1:0-9511 GCA_046093685.1 bacterium | reverse complement strand
GTTCTGAACATCATGATGCCCATACTCCAATTTCCGGAGCAACGGCATTAACATTCAGGATAGTGAGTATAACGATAATGGTTTTGATGATAGGATTCATGTTTCCTAATCAAAGCGCGATCAATGAAAATGGAGAAGATGTCAGGCAAGTGAGCAGTGGTTTGCTTTGGATGAATGAGTCCATCAAGGCGGAATTTCCTTTTGCAATCTTGCGCCCTGAATCAGAAATCGAAATGGACAAACAACAAGTTCTTTCTTCTTCTCCCATGGTGTGCATTGAACGTTCTGATGCCAAGGTACAAGCTATGAAAAATCTTAATCATGTGATTGGGGCATGTGAAGGTAAAACCTCTGATCTTATGGCTTTACCCGAAGAAGCAAAAAGCATGGTTATGGAATTGCCGACTCCCACAAAGGCAGTCGTTTCGGAACTTCTGCAGAATGTGTTACCGGCCTTATCAATAACCTATTATGATGAAAAACCACTCATTTCCTCTTCCATTGCACTTGTTTCGGACACAGTTTTTGTCAGAATGTCGGGAAGAGTTGATATTCCAATGGTGAAGACTGCATTTTCTGATTCCGGGCAATTGGATGCATTCATTGGAGATCTCTTTGCAGACAAATTGCAAATACGGGATTTGCAGAAAGTCAAGAAGATTGTTTTGGAATCAATAAAGCCCAGATATGTGATTTCGAAGGAATTGTCCCAAGAATTGAAACAAGGAAGACTTGCTTCAGTTCCTACCACTTTGGGACTGGTGCGGACTGGTGAAATTCTGATCAGAAAAGGTGAGAGATTTGATAAACTATCTGCGCTCAAGGTTCAATCCTATGTGAATAATAGAGCAAATACGGGTAATAATTCCTATTCATGGATCATCTTGCTCGGTAGTATTGGACATGCTTTTCTCATCATTTCCATGATGGTGCTATATCTCATATTCATCAGGCCGGCAATTTATGCGCATCAGGCGCAGCTGATTGGATTGTTTGCCATTATCTTGGTGGCCCCGATATTGGCATGGATTACCGTGTATTCCAATAGTGTATATCCCTTGGAATATGGTGTGATTGTGCCTGCCTTGTCAATGTTGATTGCCATTGTGTATGATTCAAGAACCGCATTCTACAGTACTGTAGTTATGGCTCTGCTGATTGCCGGCGTGCGTGGTAGTGATTATTCGGTTGGCTTGGCAATGATGATTGGAGGTATGGTTGCTGCCTATAGCGTTCGCGACATTCAATCAAGAACTCAATTATTTGCTTCAATCACCTATGTCTTTCTTGGGATTTCACTCAGCATTCTTTCGATTGGCGCAGAAAGATCGCTTGGATGGACAGAGATGATTCCTCAATTGATCGTAGCCGGAATCAATGCCATATGTTCACCAATATTTACCTTTGCAACTCTCTATATTCTAGAACGATTGTTCCCTGTAACAACTGATCTGAAATTGGATGAGTTTGATTCAATGGAGCATCCTCTGCTTATTGAAATGAATGAAAAAGCACCCGGAACATTTCAACATACAGTTACTATAGCAAGGCTTGCTGAAAGTGCGGCTTCAGCAATTCATGCGAATGCATTGCTCGCAAAAGTTGGTGCCTTATACCATGACATCGGAAAGATTCCCAAATCGGAATATTTTGTTGAAAATCAAATCAACATTGACAATAAACATGATCATCTTCCTCCCAAAAAAAGTGCTTCTATCATAAAGGAACATGTTGCTGATGGAATTGAATTGGCAAAGGAATATAAGTTGCCTCAAAGAATCATCGACTTCATCCCCATGCATCATGGTACAATGCTCATCAATCATTTTTTTGCCAAAGCCGTTGAGCGTTCACAAAATGGGGAAGGACCCACGGTTGTGAATGAAGATGATTATCGCTATTCGGGTCCTAGGCCCAATACAAAGGAAACTGGAATACTTATGTTGGCTGATGCAGCGGAAGCAATCGTCAGATTAACCAGTGCTGATACCAAAGAAGACATCGAAACAATTTTGGATGGAATCTTCAATGAAAGGATGCTCGATGGTCAATTTGATGAATGTCCACTAACAATGGCAGAATTCAGCGAAATCAAAGAATCCTTTGCAAAAAATCTGCTAGGGATGAGGCATCATCGAGTATCGTATAAAGAAGTCCCCGATCAGAAATAAAAAAAAGCCCGTCATGTTTAAATGACGGGCTTTTTATATTTCATCATTTTGAAATGATGAGCGGGACTTGCGAGGAATAGGGTCCGGACTTCATAATGCATGTATACATACCCGTAGGCAAAGATTGTGCATCAATGCTTAATTGATACTCACCTTCAGTGACATATCCTTCCAATAATGTATGAACCTTTTGGCCCAGTGAATTATACAGTTCAATCTTGGTATGTGCAGAGATGCCAATTGAATAGTCAATATTCGCGATGTCTGAGGCCGGTGACTTTCCGGAAAGTGAGAGGGCATAGCCAGTTGTACCACCACGAATGAATCGACCATTTTTGAAACAAATTGGTGCAAGCTTCAAGGTTGCATTATTTGTTGTGATGTCCAGACATTTGGCAATCGCACTGGTTGTCATTGCATTCACCTTTACAATAAAGGCTGTCGAATCTCCCAAATAGGCATTGAAATCTACTTCAAACAAATCTTTGCTACCAGCTAATCCGGGTGAACCGCTACCGGATACCGTGAGGATATTTCCTGATTGGGTCGCATTCCATGTCCAACCATTCAAGGAGCGAACCGTTCCGGCATAGTTCAAATCAATTGCATCATATTCAAGTTTTATGTCCATCGCATTGATGTTTGCGGTACCAACTTTACCATTGATATTTGCATTTACTTTGAACGCAACTTTTTCACCGGGTTTTACTTCGCCGGGATTGATCGATGAAGTGATGGTCAATGGCAATGAAATTGCCTCGCCGATTACGGTTAGATTTCTTTCACCCAACTGTGCAATGATTGTATCTTTCCCTGGTCCGCTTGGAGTATAACCGATGAGGAAATTATGTTGTGTGTTGGGTTGTATCGTAAACTTGCCCAATGGAGATACGGTAAAGGAAGAAACATCACCTATTACTGAGTTATTGGTCTCCACAGGATAACTGCTCAAGTTTGGATAGGGTAGTGCATAGATAGGTGTTTCACATGCATTGAACACACCCAAATCCACAACTTTATCATCAAGGAAACCTGTTCCGCATATTTCAACGGTATCAGGTACACTTCGCGCATCAGTTGTGATTTCGAGGAAACCGCTGCGCAATCCTTTTTTCTGGGGAATGAAGATTGCAGAGATTTTTGCGGAATCTTTCATTTGAATATCAAAGGGTCCTGAAGGTGAGAATGACTCGAATTCAATCGGTGCAATTGGTTTGATTGAAAGTACTTTCAGAGGTCCTTGACCGATATTTTGTATGATAAGAGCATCAGGCTTTGGCGCTGACTTTGTATTTATCTCAGTATTGTCGAAGCAGTTCTTTGAATACTTGGGTTCACCAATACATCCATCGCCTTGTACTCTGGAACCGAATGCAGGGGCTTTGATATTTGGGTCAACTTTTGAAACTGCGCTCACCAAAACTGAGTCCCATAAACCTGCAGCTTGTGCTGAAGGAGCAAACTCAACAGTGACATTTATTGTTTGGCCTTTTGCCAAATTAATCGGAGGTGTGGGTGCATTGATCAGTTTGAATGTTCCATTGTTCTTGAGCAAAGTGATAGACGTGACGGACAATTCGCTGTTTCCATCATTTGTGATGGTGACATCCTTTTGATCTTTGCTGCCAACTGCAACGCAACCCCAGATTGCATCGGTAGCTGATGCCGTAAGTTGTGCTTCGCCTTCACCGGAAAGTTGAACCTTTGCTTCTACGCATACGGTATCCAAATTCAAATCAATGATGCCAAAGCGTTTGCCAACTGCAGTCGGAGAGAAGTCTGCGGTAATTTCCAAATGACCACCCGGTTTGATGGTGAATAACTTGGAATTGATGTCACCGGGAGCAGGATTGCCATTTTTGTCAATCATGCGAAATGCAGTTATCGTAAAATCGCCGGGGTTCGTTCCTTCCATGGTCATCTGACCATTGATGAGGATATTGCTTTTGTTTTCCAATGCTTTGACAATCGTCATGGACTTTTTGCTACCAACCAATGTGTTTGCATATGCTGTATCGGTCACATGGACATAATCACATGGTTCAATGGCTGTTCCGCAAATGGTCATTTTGACGACCGGTGAACAGGTTGCAAAGAATGTCAATGTTGCGCAATGATCGCCGGGTGATGTTGGCGTATACAATATTTCGATTGGTACCGTATCGCAGTTCACAGAAGGGAATAAGCGACCATTCAGAACTGATTTCAAACTGAATTGCGGATCTGATACACTGACGCTGTCGATGAATGTATCGAGATTTCCATCATTACAAATCCCAGTGCTGAGAACTTTGTCTTTTGGAGTTCCAACGGCAGTGGTACCTACATCAAAACGAATATTTGAATCTATGCTATACAAGCGAGCTTTTGCAAGCGGGAAGGAAGTCAAGCTTGAAGATTGACTCGAGGGTGTGCCGCAAAACTTTGTGATGAAACCATCTGACTGTCCTGCAGAAGTAATTGTTTTGTTCCCGGGATTCTTTGTCATGGATCCTGTGAAAGATCCTGTTTCATACAGACATCCGTCCTTATCAGTAGCTGTAAGCGTTGTATAGGGCTTACCTTGTGTTTTGGAAGGTTGAAGGTCAAGACAATTTCCGGAAGCATCATATACGGCGGTGAAGGGTTTCCACACAATGGGTTGCGTTCTGTTTGTGATTGTTGCTTTGGAACCATCACGCAAAGTTGCGGTGATAACTCCTTTGAATTGTCCTTCAACATATACGCGCTTTTCAAATGGTTCCCATGCTATGCGTTCACCAAATGCTTCTGCTGTTGGATTCGTTTGAGTTGCTCCGAGAACCTGGACATTAACCGTTGAGCCATCGGGATCAATGCGGGCCATGAAAAAGTTTCTGGCAGTCATACTTGCTGATTTTTTGGTGACAAATCCAAATGTTGCATCTCCGACATAGTAGCCGGTAGCATAAGCGATCTGATTATCACCTGCAGCAATTCCTGTGATTCCATCACTGCTAGCACCTCCGATGCTTTTCACGAAATCCACATTACCACCAATATCAAGTCTGGCAAAAAATCCATCCTTGCTTCCGGATGCGCTGGACATTGGTTTGCCGTCAAATGCGGCTACACCTTCAAATGTACCGGCGATATAAGAATTTTGCCCATCAGGGGACAGTGCAATACTGACACTTGAGTCTGACAATGTTCCGCCAACGCTCTTTGCCCAAACGAAAGTTTTCGAAGGAGGAAGACCAACGCGGATTCTATATTGTCCTTTTGTGCTTAACTTTTTCAGTTCATCTGAAGGCCAAACATATTTCAGACCTGTGCCTTTATCGGTAAGCAAATTCCAATTTGCTCCATTGTCAGAGCTGTATTGGATGATGACTTCTTGTGTGGAGTCAACCCCACCCCAAAGAATCGTCAAATCATTACATGTTGAGCGAATTTCGGAATTGATAGGATCCAATAGTACGATGTCGGCAGTTCCACCCACAAGTGGTATGAGCGGTGGATCACAAGGATTGCCTTTGATTTTCAAACCGCTTTGTCTGAAATCCAAAGTAGAACCTTGCGTGAAGCGCACGCCAATTGTACCAATCTTTCCAGAATCAATAACTTGTGGTGTTGAACCATTCCAAGCACTTCCATTGAATGAAGTGACGGTAAATGTTGCTGTTCCTGCAGGCGCAGGTGGATCTGCTGTTATGACAAGTTTACCGTTCTTTGCAGTGACATTCACTGTTTTGTCTATGGAGGCATTCATCGCCGGACTTCCAAAGGAAACAATCGGCGGATTTACCGCAAGTTCCATAACGCTCGAGGCAGGAGCCTGATACGATGAGGTATCTATGATATTGATGTTTTTCTGCAGTGTGATGTAAACCGTTCGTGTTCTGCTTTCTTCATTGCATCCCATCTGTGAATTCCACTCAAGATAGCATACCTCTTTTGCCTGCAATTTTTTTGCGATCTCAGAGAAGATTTCTTGAAGTTTGGAATAGGCATCTTTGGAATTTGCTTCATAATGATCTCCACCCGTCAGATCTGCCCAAGTAGCCAAATCTTTATTCATACCAGTGTATGCGGTGATTGCATAGAAAGCAATACCATTGTCTAGCAATTCTTTTTTGATTGTATCACGAGTTGGGGGTCGATTGGGTTCGCCGTCAGTCAAGAATATGATGACCTTCTTTACAGTTGCCGGCAAGTTTTCACGAATATATCGATCCTTGATAAGAGTGACCGCGCCCCATTGCTTGTGCAAAAGTGGTGGATCATAGTAGGTGGCAGAACCGATTTCCATTGAATCGATTGCTTTGAGAATGGAATTTCTATTGTTTGACCAATCATGCTCCAAATAGGCTTGTCCATCAAATGAAACAACGGAGACCTTAGTTCTCCCGATGAAATTCAACAAACTCACAAAAAGTTTGGAGGCTTGTTTCACGAAACGGAATCGTGTTTCTTCAGGACGAGATCCAACTTGTTCGGACATTGATGCGCTCTTGTCAATAACAAGTACAACACTCAATTCAGGTCCATCAATGATTGTTGAGCATTTTTGGATGATATCCGAAGGTGCAACAGTGATTCCATTTTCGACAATTCGAAAATCATTCGCCGTCAAACCGGGAATGGGAACATTGTTAAGGTCCGCAGCTTCGTAAAATGCTCGGACTTTTGGAAATTTTTCAGCATCAGGGGTATATACATTGAACCTGTTCTGTGCATATGCACTTCCGATTCCTGAACAGATGAATGCACAAAAAATAATTGAGCGGAAAAACAGAATCATAGAAGATTCTCCATTCTTTATGAAATAATATGATATCCAGTGTTAAAAGTCATGTTTTGCTGCACGCATGACCTTGGTACAATATAGACAAATGAACTTCAAAAAAGTAACCGTGACAATCGTTAATCAAATGGCCACGGGCCTTTCCATGATGGTAAACGATTTGTGTTCTGCATTTAGTTCTGCCATAACTCCCAGAGGAATTGTCATCTTGCTTTTTACATGGCCAATCGGCAGACCATAAACCGCCGGAATCCCTAGGGAAGTTATGCGAGATTGAAGCACTTCCTGAAGCGAAAAAGAAACTTCAAAACCGGGAATTCTCTTTGCTTCACAATTTTTGAACTGTCCGAGGATGATACCGGAACATTGCTGTAATTTCCCTGCAAGCCATAACTGAGTGAGCATCCTGTCTATTCTGTATGGTTCTTCTGCTATGTCCTCAAGAAAAAGAAGGCAGTCCTTTGTGTCAATCTCATACGGTGTTCCCAAAGTTGCGACAATCATCGACAAATTGCCACCTGTTAGCTTTCCTTTTGCAACTCCTTCGGTGAGAGTTGTCATCCGCGAGTCACTAAATGTGATTGGCGTAAAATCCTCACAATGTTGTTTTTCCGATGAATCCTCGCTTGTGGGTTTGCACAATGCTTTTTTGAAATAATCAACCGTGAAAGAATCAAATGTGGAAGATGCCACGGGACCATGATATGTGATAACATTGCTGAGTTTGGTGATGGCAACAAGCAATGCCGTGATATCGCTATATCCGATGATTATCTTTGGATTTGCTCTGATAACGCTAAAATCGAGCATCGGAAGTATACGCATTACTCCATATCCCCCTCTTGCGCACAATATGCAATCTATGTCCGGTCTTTCGACGAATTCCATGAATTCTGCGGCCCTTTCTGAGTCAGGTGCGGACAGGTAACCGTATTTTCTGGTCAAGGTATTGCCCAGCACAATGGAATAACCACTAGCTTTTAACAAGGCTATGCCTTCTTGTATTTCGCCATTATCCACACCACTTGCAGGAGCGGTGATGCCGATTGTTGATCCTCGCTTCAAAGCGGGAGGCAATAGCGAAATATAGTCAGAACCCTGTGAGGAGGTTGTGGATAGAATCGACTCCGTTGCATTCACAAACTCATTCCTTCCATTTCCGGCACGAAGTTGTAATCTGGAAATTCCGAGGGTTGTAAGACTTGCGCCCACCGAATGTAAAAACAAACGTCTTTTCATATTCTTCTCAGCTAGCTAATGAACATTGCATCATGAATGACCATGATGTGATATTCATGAAGCAAAAGGTCATGAATTTACACGTCACCATGGTCCTAAATTTACGAAAATTCAAGGTTATCCACAGCATATATGCATAGTTTTCATGGATTTATTCCAATTCGGCTAATCTTCTACTTATTACCAAGAGGAGCCATTGAAAGTCCCTATCCTTTTGGGGATAATTTCAATGAGTGGGAAACGGGATTTAATTCCTAATTTCAGCCATATTCTGTTCACTTTTGGAAAGTCCTTCATGAGCATCAACAGAAGAACTCTTCTTAAGGGGAGCTTATTGCTCGCCAGCCCTCTACATACTCTGGAATCTTTTGGACAAATAAACAAAGAATCTCCAAAGTCATTAAGTGATAATGACTTTTGGCACTCCATTCGTACCGAGTTTTCAATGGATAGAACCATGATTAACTTAAATAATGGTGGGGTTAGCCCAAGCCCGAGGTCTGTGATGCAGGCTTTGCATACAGGTCTGGATTATGCAAATCAGGCTCCTGCAAGAAATATCTGGCAACAACAAGAACCCGGCTTGGAAAGAGTACGCCAAGGAATTGCATCGTTATTTGGCGTTTCTGAAGAGGAAATAGCCATAACACGAAATGCAAGCGAAAGTCTTCAGAATATTCAGCTGGGTATGCCTCTTTCAAAAGGGGATGAAGTATTGACCACAGAGTTGGATTATCCTAGAATGTTGACCGCTTGGGAGCAAAGAGTTCGTCGTGATGGCATTATTCTGAAGAAAATACCCATAAAGCTCCCTGTTATGGATCCATCTGAAATTGTTAAATCTTTCAAGGATGCAATCGGAAAGCGCACAAAAGTCATACATGTATCACATGTTGCTTTTTGTACAGGGCAAATTTTTCCGGTGAGAGACATTTGTTTGATGGCCAAAGAAAAAGGAATAGAATGTATTGTTGATGGGGCTCATTCATTTGCTCATTTCCCATTCACCCAAGCTGATTTACAATGTGATTATTTTGGTACTTCACTTCATAAATGGCTGTATGCTCCCGTTGGAAATGGGATGTTGTACATCAAGAAAGATAAAATTCCCGCCATTTGGCCTCTAATGGCAGCAAATGCAGATCAAGATGCATCAATTAAGAAATTTGAAGAGATTGGAACGCATTCGGCTTCATTGCACAATGCAATCACTGAGGCATTGGCTTTCAATGAAAGAGTTGGAATTGAAAAAAAGGCTCAAAGGCTCCGAGCTTTGCATTCGAGGTGGATCGAGAAAGTGAAAGATCACCCGGATGTCAGCTTCATGACAAATATC
>JBJTFZ010000139.1:0-4726 GCA_046093685.1 bacterium | reverse complement strand
TTGCCAAGCCGGGTTTTGCGTGCACTCACAATCGAACATATTGGCAGGCAAAGGAATATTTGGCATTTGGTCCATCGGCTCATGGTTTCATCAATAGGCAACGCTACTGGAATTTTAGAAATCTGAAGCGGTATTTTGAAGCGGTCCGACTGCAGGGAACGGGAGTGGCAAGCAGTGAAACACTCACTGACCACAATATGCTTTATGAATCTGCCTTCTTGGCTATTCGCTCCGAGGGACTCTCAAAACGGCGTTTTCTTTCGGATTTTGGCATTGATATCCATGCAGTGCTGAAGGATCACCTAGATGCGGAGATATTTGGTGAATTTTTGCAAGTGATTGAATTCAAAGAGGATATAGTGATATCGCTGAATGCCTCAGGCTTTGCCATTTGTGATGAGATTAGCGTAAGAATCATCGGCATACTGGAAGAAGTATTGGGATCTGAATGGGATGCGAAAGGGTATGAAGAAGACGATGATTCGGTCATGGATCTACCCGTATTGCAAGAAAAGACGCGGTAATATCAAGAAAACTTCCTATCTTTGCTGCTCTAATTTCCTGCCCAAACTCCAATGATTTGGGCTGTTTGAAACAACAACCACAGGAGCACAGAATGAGCGTTCGTCGTTTATACGAGAGCACATTCATCATCAATGCCGCCCTCGAAGATCCGGATATTGAAGCGGTCGTTCGCCGAGTAACCGAGTATATCGAGAATCATGGCGGACAATTTGTTGAGATGAACAAGTGGGGCCGTCGTCGCCTTGCTTATCCAATCAAGAAAAAATACAATGGCTATTATGTGTATATGGCCTTTGAATCAGCATCCGAGGTATTACCTTTGGTCGAGCGTTTCTTCACTCTTGAAGAAAATGTTTTGCGCCATTTGACTTTGGAGCTATCCGAGAAACTTCGTGAGCATCGTAAGGAGCGTGCACTTATTTCCGGTTCAACAATACCTGCTGAGCCCATGGAAGAAAGTGTAGCACCTGTCAAAGCTCCCGTTGAAACTGAAACAGAACTGTAATTTACCCATTGATACACGAGTTATCACATTCCCGAAAGAGATGAACCTATGAAAATCATTCTTCGTCAAGATGTAGAAAACCTGGGTAAAATGGGTGATATCGTGACAGTCAAAGATGGCTATGCACGAAATTTTCTCATTCCCAGAAGTCTTGCATATTATGCATCTCCCTCTTACATCAATGTATTTGAAAGTGAGAAGAAGCGCCACATGGCAGAGATGGCACGCAAGAAAGAAGCTGCTGAATTGCTTGCTTCCAAACTATCTGAAATACAGGTCAGCGTTCCAATGAAAGTTGGAGAAGAAGGCCGTTTGTTCGGATCTGTAACACCGCAAATGATTGCTCATGAACTTGCAGTTATGGGTCATGACATTGATCGTCGTACCATCATGATTGACGAGCCGATCAAATCACTCGGTGTTTTTGATGTAAAAGCAAAATTGCATCCAGAAGTGATCGCCACATTCAAAGTGTGGATCATCAGCGCATAATGCACACAAAATCTTTTTGTATTGAGCACATCACATGATGTGCTCTTTTTGTATGGAGTATTCCCATGACCAGATCTTATGAATCCTTGCAGCAATTGGTTGAAATTGATTCTCCCACGGGATTTACTCATCATGCAGAGGCATATGTGATGCAGTATCTCCGATATAAAGGATTGAAGCCCGAGCAAAACCATAAGGGTGCAATTACAGTTTCTTTCGGAGAACAACCCTCGATCGCACTTGCTGCACATTTGGATACATTGGGAGCAATTGTTTCAGGAATCAAACCGAATGGAACGCTGAGCATATCACCCATAGGTGGTTTGGGTCTGATTAGTTTTGAAGGAGGTTATGTTCGCGTTCGTACGATGCAGGACAAAGAATATACAGGAACATTCCTTCTCAATAATCCTGCCTCCCATGCAAACAAGATGACGGATACGGCTCAGAGATCGATCGAGTCAATGCATATTCGACTTGATGAAGAAGTAAACTCAAAAGAGGCATGCGAAAAACTTGGAATTCGAGTCGGTGATTTTGTGTGTTTCGATCCGAGATATGAGGAATTGTCGAGCGGATATATTAAATCTCGATTCATGGATAATAAAGCATCTTGTTTTGTGCTATTTGCTTTGGCCGATCATTTGTCCGAAAGAAACATATCCATTCCTGTGCAGTTCTTTTTCAGTAATTATGAAGAAGTAGGGCATGGAGGTTCGGGTGGATATGCAGAAACCGTAAAAGACTTATTGGTTTTGGATATGGGAGTTGTAGGAGACCAATGCGAAGGCAGTGAAACGCATTGTTCGATTTGTGCCAAAGACTCCACCGGACCTTATGACTATGCACTGCGAAAGGAATTGACCCAACTTGCAGAACAATGTGATATTCCTCATAAGACAGATATTTATCCTTTTTATGGTTCGGATGGATCAGCTGCCTTAAGGGCCGGTCGAGATTTCAGGGTGGGATTGATCGGACCCGGCGTTTCGGCATCACATGGAGTGGAAAGAACACATAAAAAAGGCATAGAAGCAACAATTGCCCTATGCCTTGCATTTTTGCGGAATAGATTTCCCGATGCAGGAATCTAATTTACCGACCTCGCAACATGTTGCGTAATTCTTTGGTTCTTTGAATGGTTTTTTCTTCAAGACAATTGAAGAGAATCATCGGAGACATGCTCCCATTTCCATCAGATTCCTTTTTGCATGTTGATTCTTTTTTCCCGATCCATTTTTTCTGTACATTTTTTACATCTACCTTTTCCTGATCGGTAAGCTTAGACATCACGAGTTTGTAAACAGCATTCAACTCCTTGTCTGCTTTCATATATGCGTCATATGCTTCTGCATTCATTTCCGCTTGGGTTTGCGCATGAACGGTAAATGACATACCTCCCATGATACAGCATAAAATATAGCATGCGATTTTCATAATGCCTCCTTCCTTTATTTTGAAATGACAACAGTCCCTTTCATGGATTGTGTCTTGATTGTATAAGTCCCATTCGGAATCAATGAACAATCAAGCGATTGCATTGGGCCTGATTGTTTTACGATGACATGTCCCTTAATGTCCACAATGCTGATGTCTTTTTGCGGACTAGAAAAAAGAATCATTCCTGTTGTAGGATTAGGGTAAAACACAACTTGTGCATTCTCTTCTTGCACATTGACGCTTTTGCATGCAAATGACTCATTGAATTGTCTTTGTAATTCATTGATGGGTTCAACTCTTTCCCCATTGGAGGTTACCACCGACAATGAAATATATGGTTTATTAGCCTTATCTGTGGGTTTTGCGACTTTGATAAAAGCAAATAGTGAAGAGGTTCCATTTGGTTCGCATCGTGTGTCTGCTCCAATGCTGTTTGCTCCCTGCATGGCTTCCATCATTCTGCAAGCGAGTGTGCCTTGAGTTCTTCGAAATCGTGCTTCCATGGAATCCAACACATGCTGACCGCTCAGAATATTACCTTGAATGGAATAAGCAATGCCATTGATTGATCCCGTTACATGATTTTTATAATCTATGCATGCTTGGCCGGTAAATCCGGCAGATTGAGGTGAAGCACCCATGAATTTCACAAAGCCATATTGACGAATGTCAGGATTGTCTTCCACATCATTTGCATAGACCCATTCTGCCATTTGGCTGGGAGAGTCAGACTTCATGCGTTGCGCAACCCTTTGCTGATTTGTCGGCAGATATGCGGCTTGTGTATTAATCGCTCCGGTATCGGGAAATATCTGACCCAAAAAAGAAGCATCGGTGATACCGAAAGCAATCAAATCCACACATGAAGCACCGGCACTTCCAACCTCTCGTGTAGAAGAATCGGCGCAAACAATCGAAAATGTGTCTTGAGCATGAAGTTGCAAAGAACAGAGAAAAAGAATAAGAGAGAGTATTGAGTGATTCATGTGAAATTTCATTGTTGTTGGAACATCAGAGTTTGATAGGGCCCTATTGAGCCTTTTGTGATAGCCTTTCTATTGTCGGAATATTCTTTGAATGCAATATATCCATTCGGTACTTCAAAGGATTTGGCTGTACCGGTCAGATTATGAACAATAAGCGTTTTTTTGCCCCGAGTATATGCCAATAATGTTGGGTCGGTTTTGAAAGACCGTATATCACCACTCAAAAGATCTTCATCGGAATGTCTGAGCATGATGAGATATTTATAATGATGATACAATGAGTTTGAGTCTTGCAAATGAGACTGAACGGAGTTTTCCGGATTCAGATTGAACCGCATGGGTTCCCATCTTGTGGTATGGGAATCCTTACCATGATTAGACCAAAGAATAGGTTCTCTGATTGCTTCATCAGGTTTTTTTCCGAGCATGCCGATTTCTTCGCCATAATATAGATATGGCTGACCTGGAAGTGTCAGCATGATGCATGCTGCAAGGCGAGCTTTTGCATCATTGGCGGACAATTCACTCATGATGCGATCCTGATCATGATTGGTCAAAAAAATCGCATCGATGCAATCACTTCGTTTTGCTTTATGGATTCTGATTGAATTGGAAAGTTTGTTCACAAAATCTCCGCGATCTTTTTCCTCCTTGAGCATCGAAAGTATTTGTTTACCCAAATCAAAATGAAAGTTGGCTTTTAAACCTGAAAAATATCCTGTGACTATGGAGTCGGCATTCACGATTTCACCAACGAGATACACATCTTTCTTGACCG
>JBJTFZ010000138.1:0-7357 GCA_046093685.1 bacterium | reverse complement strand
CCTTTAAAGAACATATCCAGGTTGTTCGGGATACCCTGTCTTCACTTGATATTCAAGAAAAAACCGTTGTGCTTGTATTCAACAAGATTGATCAATTGCAAGATCCACAATATGTCAGAGATTTACAGATTGAGTTTCCTGGATGTATATGTATTTCTGCCGTGAAAGGTTTGAATATCGTCACGCTTCTTGATCGGCTTCAAGAAATTGCATTGGCATCAAGTTCTCTTTTACATTTTCTTTTGCCCTATAATGCCATGAAGATATTGCCCAAAATATACGAAGCGGGAGAAATAGTGGAAAGGGATGACGCCGATGATGGAATTCGATTGTCTGTGAATATTCCGGCAGAGAAAAAGGATGGATTATTGAGATTGGCAGGTGATTATGTCATAGAAGAATGAGTTTCTTTCCTTCGAGCAAAATACACCACCGGTGATAGTGAACTTTGATTGATCGCCATAATTGAAACAACATGCCATTCATTTGCTGGCAGAGTTTTCATCCAACCATCCACAGCCGTGGCTTCTATCTGTCCATGATCATGACCGCGATAAGCAACCACGCTTATGCAACCCTTCCCATTGAGTAGTTCAAGACATGCATTCAATGCAGTGATCGTAGACTGTGCAGTTGTGATTATTGAATGATCAGTTGCACCGGGAAGATAGCCCAAATTGAATGTAATGCAAGAAATTCGGCCACGATGCTCTTGCAATTCTCTTTCAATATGAGAATGATTGGCCACAATGCATTGTACATTCAATCTTTGATGCTGCTCCAGCATTCTTTTTGTGGATGTAATAGCATCTTCCTGTATGTCGATGGCAATCACTTTGCCATTCTCTCCCACACATGAGCTTAAAAACAATGTATCATTCCCATTTCCTGCCGTGCCATCAACAACGGTATCTCCCATCTCGATGCATTCCTTCATGAACGATTGTGCGATGCGAACAGCCGAAAGCATTGATCATTCCTTTCCGGTCAATGAATCATAGAGCATACCAATAGCCTGAGCCACGGATCTTTCGCGATTGATTGAGCGATCGCCACCGAAACTGAAGCGTTTTGCCATAATGCTCGATGCACTTGCAAGAGCAATCCATACCGTACCAACAGGTTTCTCTTCTGTCCCGCCTTTAGGTCCGGCAATGCCTGTTATGGAAATGCAAAAATCAGTCCCCAAAACAGATCTCCCACCAATGGCCATTTCCTCGGCAACTTCTTTGCTTACTGCTCCAAAGGTCTGTAATGTTTCTTGGGAAACATTGGCCAATCTCATTTTTAAATCATTGCTATAGGTGAGAAATCCACCCATGAAATAGGAAGAAGATCCCGATGATTGAGTGAAAGCCGATCCAAGTAATCCACCCGTACAGGACTCCACAACGGAGATTGTCTGTTTTCTACTCTTGAGCATGTCAACCGTGACGGAAAGCAATGTGTCATTGCCATAACCGAAAACATATTCACCCACTTTTTCAATGAGCATGGTTTGTAATTCATCAAGTCTTTTTTGTGCAGCAAGTTGTTCTGAATGCAATACACCAATACGCAATCTCACTCCTTGATAAGAGGGAAGAAAGGCAAGAGAATCATCTTCATTCAAGAATTCAGCTGGATCTCCAATGAGATCTGCCAAGGCGGACTCTGGAATTCCTTTGGTGAGTATGGTTCTGAAAAACGGCTTTTTCCCATGTTCTTCTTCGATCAATGAACGGAGGCGGGGAAGAACATGATCATTCATGATGCCTTTGAGTTCAGATGGCACACCCGGGAGTGAAACATACATGACATTGTCTTTTTCAAACAACATGCCTGGAGCTGTTCCTCTGGGATTTTGCAAGATTGTGCATAGAGAGGGAAGCAGTGCCTGATCCATGTTTCTTTGATTCAATGGTAGTCCGCGAAGCCTTGCTCTTGCTTTGAGATTATGCAATGTTGCTTCATCAAGAATCAATGTATCATTGAAATATGTTACCAATGTTTCTTTTGTTTTGTCATCATGAGTCGGTCCCAATCCACCCGACATGATGATGCAATCAAATTCATGAGATAAGATTTGTAATTCATTGAGCAATGCATCGGATGAATCGCCGATGGTAATATGTCTTTGTACTTGTGCGCCGATGTCAGTGCAAGCTTGAGCCAGCCAAGCAGCATTCGTATTGATGATTTGTCCTATGCACAGCTCATCGCCAATTGTCAGAAGCGCTATATTCATTTGATTCCCCCGGTTGTTGAAGTTGATTTCACTGACAATAGATATAGACCTGCAAGCATGCTATTCATTGATATTTTGCTTCTATGTCTTTTTGAAAATACTCCGAAAGGCAGTAACACAATAACCATCAATGCATGATAGATTCCCATGAGGAACATGATGAAAGAAAGAGATGCATTGGGGGAATGTTTCATGATGAATTTCTGCTTTGAATCAATGAGCATTTTCAGTGACTTCAATGATGGACTATTGCCTCCATATGTTGCTCCCCGAACATGCATGATGGTGGATGATGGTACGAATAATACACCTTTGCCCGATTGCCACATCCTTTGACAAAAGTCCGCCTCTTCTCCAAAAAAGAAGAAGGAATCATCAAACCCACCTATTGTGATGAATGCGGATCGATTGATAAGCAATGCAGCTCCATCGGCATAGGGAATGAAACGGGAAGAACGAGATATTCCCAATTTCATTGAGATGGATTCCAATAAGTTTTCGATTGCAGAAGAAAAGGTGATATAGTGCAATGCTTCTGAATATCCCGGAAAAAACCCCCAGCTTCTTTGTCTGGAATTATCAGGATAAACTTGCTGAGGACAAGCAATGCCTACATTATTAAGAGACTGTGCCCCTTGGAGGAGATTCAGTAAAGAATTTGGTCTGAACTCGATATCCGAATTCCCTACGAATACCCATTCACTTTCAGCATGTTGTACGCCGATATTCACGGCATGAGCATACCCTTTGTTTTCTGTCAATGCAATCACATGTACATCGGGAAAATTCTCGCGAACATTCTCAATCGTCAAATCATCGGAAGCATTGTCAACAATGATAATTTTTCCAATCTCGCATCCTTGCGGAGCATGTCTGATGGAATTCAAGCATTTCAGCAGAAGAGTTTGAGTATTGTATGATATGAGAATAATGTCAATTGTCATTGCAGAAAGTTGTATTGCAAAAAAGAAAGGCGATCATTGAGATCGCCTGGAAGATGTCATGTCGGAGTGAGAGGATTCGAACCTCCGACCCCCTCGTCCCGAACGAGGTGCTCTACCGGGCTGAGCCACACTCCGCTCGGTCGAAAATACGGATTTTAGCTTTTTTGTCCATAGGCCTTTTGCATTCCCAGATAGAGTGCGAGCATCTGTTCTTCAGCTTTGGACCTATTTTGCGCAAAACCAATTGCACGCTCATGAGTACCGGCATGTGTATAGACATCATGTTCCGGTGGATTCACTGATGCATCAAAGATGATTTGTGCTGCATCTTTAGCGCTGAGCATGGGAACAAGCGGAGCAAGATTGATTCCGCGTTCTTTTGCTATGCCTCGTGATTCTTTGATTCCTGCCATGAAAAGATTTCCAATCGGTCCGCCTTCGGTGACTGCGCCCCATTCGGTGATGACGCCATCGGGACATACCGCAGTTGCGTGGATATTGGATCCCGCAAGTTCTGCTCGCAATGAAGCTGTGAAGCCCATCACGGCATGTTTGGCTGACACATAGGCGCTATTGAAAGGGAAGCCCATTGTTCCTGCCACGCTTGCAATATTTATGATTTGGCCTGAGCCTTGTGCCTTCATATGTTTCAATGCCGGACCGGTCATATACCACAATGAAAAAACATTCACTCCGAAAATACTCTGCAATTGTTCAGGTGTGGTATCTTCAACAGAGGCGAGATTTCCACGGCCGGCATTATTGACTAGAATATCGAGTCCGCCAAAATGATTGATGGTTTGTTCGACGCAAGCTCTTGCTTGTTCTGGAATGCTCACATCAACTTGCATTGCCAGGCAATTGCCCCCGGCTGAAGTTATTTCTTGTTGTATGGCTTGCAATTTGTCCATTCTTCTCGCACAGATTGCAACTGAGTGTCCTGCTTGTGCGGCAATCTTGGCTAATTCCGCTCCAATTCCGGATGAAGCGCCGGTGATTAACATAATGCTCATGGGATATGATCAACTTATTGTGAAACAGGGAATAATGCCTTTAACGCCGAACTTTGATGATATAGTTCACGCCAATATTTTTTGGTCTGGTTTCATTCCCACCGGTGCTATTGATTGTAGAATTACTTGCTAAACCGGTTGTGAATGAGTGACTATGATCACCCGCTTGAGCAATTGGACTATCATAATTAGGACCGGAAGCATAGGTAAATTCATTATTTGAACCTCCGTTACCACTATCGTCGCCCTCTCTACCATAGTTCCATGTATGAGTATGATTCCCATTAGTACTAGTAGTACCGGAATGCGTATGATTCGCCTGTGTATGATTATGAGATTTGAATTCTTCGCCTTGAATTCCTCCAACTCTATGTCCTGAACCTGTTCTTGAAAGATGATCCGGGTCATTGCCGGAGCCACCATCAACGCCGCGTAAAAAATACCCACGCAGATCAGGAAGATTATTTGGATTGGGATTACCGGCAGCAGTCAGAAGTGAAATGAGTTCTGTTTTTTCATCGGCAGTTAAATGATCCAATGATGATATTGCTCGTCCATCACACAAGAACCAACCGCCTATTTCAAGATGAGAAAATGAAGTCATCATATATGGTAAAACTGTCCCGATGGGTAAATCCATAACAGGGGGTTCAGGGGATTTTGCAATGACAGATGGATGTGTCGGTGTCTCAGGCAATGGTTTGAGTGGTTCAGACAATACATGGAAATCTTGTTTGAAAGCAATGAATGTCTCTGCATCTCTATACACACAAGCCGTCATTTTTTTTCGTGAAGCAGTGAGTCCTGTCAATTCATAGTACCCCTGTCCTGTTGAGTTGGTGAAAGACAATGCAGACTTGGCAATATTGGAAAAGGTATGAACCGGGCTGCTGAGCGTATCGCCATTTTCAAATACTTTGATTGTAATAGTTGAAAAGTTGCTATCCGGATGATGATGGCTTTTACTTATCACCGTTGCAGCGCGTTTCAATGTACTATCTGTTCTTCTTCGATTGTATTTGTAAATCGCGGGTATAACCACTGAGTCTATTTTATACCGTATCAGATGAAATTTCAGTAGATGGGTTTCTGACTGAGATTGCAAATGACAGGGTGCCATGAATAGCATGCATAATGCACTACAACCATAGATGAATAGGTAAGGTAAGGAAGAGATTTTCATAAATATTCAGATATAAAGTTGAACTCTTAGTTGTTAAGTCTTTGGATCAATGAATAAAGATATAACTCCTTAAATATTGGATCTTTTTCCAAATCTTCTATCATGCTTGTATGAAATTGGTTTCGCTGTTCATATTGACTAGTAATGATTGCATTATACTTTGTTAAACATTCCTTGTACAAAGTATGAAGGGAATTCTTTGAGCGACTTTTAATGATTCCTGTTGAAGGATCAATGAAGGTCTTCATTGTTGTAGTTGTCACCAATTCCGGATTGTTTGTCATCACTAAACGAGTGTTTTGATTTTGGTTTAAAGAGTTGAGAGTTTCGACAATTTCTGCCATGGTTTTTTTCAATGCTGCAATTTCATTTGATTGTTTGTTGATTTGATGTGCGAGTGTTGTTGTATTCAATCCAACTGCAACATTGACTTTGTTTATTGCGAATGTGTCGCGCGCATCTGACCAAGCAATTCCAACTATATTCTTATAGTCCTCATCTCGCATATTATCAGGATGAACTGCAATACCTAAACCATGATTACCCCCGCTGGGAAGAATGAAATCTCCTTTTGTCACAACTCCAAGTATGGATACGGGAACTTGACCCATAAAGGCTACTGCTTCATACGATTGTTCTTTATCTTTTGTCTGCATATTTCCCAATATCATAGGTCTGCTGGACACAACCATCAATTGTTCTGCTCCCTCGGTTTCATATTTTATTTTTCCTTTGTGAATACCTACTATTTCACTTTCCTTGAAATCTATTGAATGCTCATCTTTGGGAAGCCATTCTGCATAATCAGCGGATCCGGATTCATAGGTTACACCAACTTGTTCATTCATTCTGTCAATCCAATGATCGAGTACTTCCTCTGCATTGGCTGCCTCTGCAATGGCATGCCCTTCTTGATAACCTGCAATCATTGCTTCAGTTGCTTCGGGTATTGCTTGAGCAAGCTTGAAAGCCATCTCCACAACGGTATTGGCCGTCCATCCTGAACCCGCTCCCAAAGTGGCTGCGGTCGAAGCGGCTGCATCGGCAATCTCGGCAGCACTGCCCGCTACTTCAATTCCTTTTTGAATGGCTTTTTTTGTTTTCACAGCCAAAACCAATCCACTTGTTACAGCAGTCTCTTCTTTTATGCGTTTTGTTTTTTCATGTAAGTTTTTCTGTTCTATGTAGGAATCTGAGGCATACATATTGGCGAGTGTTTGACCTCTGATTCTCCCCACTCTATTCCCCAAAGCATTTTGAAAAGTCATGAATTCATTTGTGTTGTCAGGCGTAGAATTATTCAAAGAAATTTTTAATCCGTGCTTGCCACCACCGGCAGCTGTATTGTTGAATTCGGCTACATAATGATCATTTGTTGAACCTGTGCTTTTAAATACAAATCCGCCGGAGTATTGCGCCACGAATGAGTTGTCTTCATTGTTTACCACATTATTTCCAAGCGCAATGGAATAGTCTCCTCTAACAATGGAATTTGTTCCTATTGCAAAAGAATGATCACCGCTTATTGAGTCTTTTTTACCAAATACAAATGAATTTGAACCAGTGACATTTCCAGTATTTCCAACAATATAAGAGCTATCTCCGGTTATTGTTGATGAGTTTCCGATTGAAAATGAACGCAAACCACTTGCAACACTGTTATTCCCAAGGGAGAATGCATAGTTTGTATCTGCTATTGTTTGATTTCCATAAGAAAAAGAATTCATCCCTGATGCTGTAGAGCCATTTCCCAATGCCCATGCTCCACGCCCGGATGTGCTTACAGCATTACCCATGGCAATGCTGTTTGCGCTGTCAACGGTAGTATTCATTCCAAATGCAAGAGAATTGGCTCCGCTCACTGTATTTCCTATGCCACCAAGGATAATTGAATTGTTTGCATTTGTAGATAGAGAATTATTTACACCACCAATAATTGATGCATTTGTCGCCTTGTCGATAGCATTCGAAGTACCACCAATAATTGTGG
>JBJTFZ010000137.1:0-2119 GCA_046093685.1 bacterium | reverse complement strand
CCTGGAAAGAACATTGTCCGTACTTGATTCATTGAAGATTTCACATACCGGTTCTTTTCGCACTGAAGCAGAAAGAGAGCAAAACACTCCTCACATGAAAACGATCAAAGGAGTGAAAATTGCCATTCTGAGTTATACTTATGGTACGAATGGAATTTCCGTTCCGAAACCAAATGTGGTGAATTTGATAGATCATGCGCAGATGGAAAAAGATATCAACAAGGCCAGAAAAGATTCAGCTGATCTGATAATTCCGGTCATACACTGGGGTGTGGAATATCAAACCTATGAACATCCCTCACAAGTAAAGACTGCTGAATTTCTTGCTTCGAAAGGTGTTGATGCAATCATCGGCATGCATCCACATGTGGTGCAACCAAACAAATACATAAAGACAAAAACTGATTCTATACCGGTTGCATATAGCTTGGGTAATGTGGTTGCCAATATGCGTGACAGATATAAAGATGGTGGGATTCTGGTGCGACTTACCATCAAACAAGTAAATGATAAACCGCGCATAGTAGCCTTTGAAGACATTCCATTCTGGGTGTGGAAAGGTTCATCAAAAGAAGTGAAGGGTATTCATGGATTTTACATTGTCCCTGAATCCAGAAAATATGTTCTTCCGGCAACTGAAGCCAAAAAGGCACAGGTGTTTTATGATGATACAAGAAAAATTCTGAAGAAATGAAGATTGTTATCTTAACAATATTGTTGCTGACAGTCACTACTCAAATGTACGCATCATTGGGTAATTGGCTCATGTACACAGGAAATAATGCAATCACAAGCAAGGTTTCACTGTGGAATGAAATTCAATATAGAGATTATACATTCGCAGGTGACATGAATCAATTGCTCATGAGATCCGGTATAAACTATATCGCGAATGAACAAAGTCAATACATGATTGGATATGCATATATTCTCACCAGCCCGCTTGACGATTCATTTACTTTCATGCAGAATTCCTATAAATTATTCTCACTGAAAGACGAACACCGAATCTTTCAGCAAGCATTGTTCAAACAACATTCAAATACACATGTGGTGCAACATAGATTCCGACTTGAGCAACGATACATCAAAGATCAAGACTTGCAGTTTAGATTGAGGTATTTTGTCTCCGACATGTTTTCATTTACAAAACAACAGCTTCAAGAGAAGAATGCATATGGTTCTGTATACAGCGAAGTATTTTTGAACTTACAAGGATCTACATTTGATAGAATCCGTTTGTACACAGCATTGGGCTATCAATGGTCCAAGCATATACGAACTGAATGTGGTTTCATGACACAAATACTTCCCAATGAAATGCAAAATCAATTACAGTTTGCTATTTTTACCACCGCACCTTGGTTTTAACTATAAGGAATGTTTATGAATTCGCTGATTTCTCGTTTTTCGCATCTAGGGTTACCTGTATTCCGTGTTGCCGTTTCTCTGATGATGTTGTCTCATGGTTGGGCAAAACTCATGAAATTGACAGCCGGTGGAGAAATTAAGTTCTACAATTTTATGGGGATGGGTCCAGAACTATCTTTGGGTCTTGCTGTGATAGGAGAGTTGTTTGCACCTTTGCTGATCATTATTGGATTCAAAACGCGCTATGCCGCTTTTCCGGCAATGTTCACCATGGCCATTGCTGCATTTGTAGTACATGGCGGAGATCCATTCGATGAAAAGGAATTGGCGGTCGTCTATTTTATTTCTTTCCTCATGATTTTCCTCACCGGTCCGGGTGCATATTCACTCGACAATAAAAAATAAAGCAATGCCCAAAGGCATGATACGCTTTCTGATTTCATTCCTGATCATATTGATCGGTTCATTGATTGCATGGAATGCCAATGGCCGATCATTCATCGGTGTTGATGATGCGGAAATCTACCATGTGTACATGAAACATGTATCCGAGGGACATGGCTTTGTATACTCCATCGGGGGTGAAAGGGTGGAGGGATTTACATCATTGTTATGGACGCTCATTGGTGGAGGAATTCACTATGTGTCTCTTCCCTTGGAATTGACATTGATGCTGCTGAATGTGATACTTATTGCATTGCTCTTGTCGAGAATATGGGGATATATCGATGGCGATTCACAATTATGG
>JBJTFZ010000136.1:0-8552 GCA_046093685.1 bacterium | reverse complement strand
ATCAAACTCTTCGGCAACCTCTCTCATGTCTCCTTTGGCTTTCGCAGAAGCAGATAACTTATCGAAACCTTGATCACGAAGTTTCTGCATCATTTCATGAGTTACGCCAAGTCTACGCACATCTTTATCCATGATATCCCAATTGAGACCATTTGCAACAAAGATGTCCTTAAACCCATCAAGAATGAAATCTGCAAAAAAGACTGTCCATGACCACTCAGTTGCATCTACTCCAGACATTTGTGCTATATCACTGAATCTGCCATTCCCTCGATTAAGCTGCAGAGTATTCTGTATAAACTGCGTGGAATCAAAGGTTGTATTATAAGTACTGAAATTCTCGAACTGTGTATTCAGTCGAACATGCAACTCCGGAAGCATGTCAACGGCAATTATGTCCAAGAGATTATCATTGTTGAAATCCGCAACATCATTCCCCATTCCAAACATCACGGTGTGAGGCAAGGATTTTCTCGTCATCCTCTCAAATCTTCCATCTTTTGTATTGATATAGATGTAATCTTTCTCTTCAAAATCATTTGCTATGTATAAATCCGGCCAACCATCATTGTTGATGTCTGCGGCTGTTGCACTTAATCCAAATCCCTTATGATCAATGCCTGAGTTAGCAGTTACATCTGTGAATGAACTATTGCCATTGTTTCTCATAAGCATTGGGGTAACACCCTCATGCTTGAATCCCGGCCTTGAAAGACCATTATTCACAATCAGCACATCTAAATCACCATCCAAATCATAATCGAAAAAAGTAGATTGGATTCCATTGCCAATTGTTGCCAAACCAAACTCTTTTGCTTTTTCCGTGAATATTCCTTTGCCGTCATTGATGAAGAGTTTATTGGGTTCCTGATTATACTTTGTGACATAGATATCCAAATCGCCGTCGCCGTCAATGTCAACCATTGTCGACCCAAAACCATATCCCGCAGAATCTGTGACACCGGCAGATTCCGGAGCAGCCTCAAATTTGAGATTTCCCTTGTTTATAAAGAGTGTGTTCTTTCCGATAAAACTTGTGAGATAAATATCAATGAGACCGTCACCATTCACATCTCCAACAGATGTTCCTCCACTCGCCACCGTGAAAAGTCTGCTCTCTTTTTTCAGATCAGGTGGACCCGGCGTGAGATTCATAAAATGTATTCCCGATACTTCGGGATTAACTTCACGAAATACAGGGACTTTCTGCTGATCTTTCACTCCGATTTTCTTTTGGGAATACAAGGATTCAAAAGAAAAAAGAAATAGACAAAAGTACATCACCCAAAACAATGTCTTGGGAGCATGTTTGCCGAGTTGGATGGAATGATTCATCGGGATATATGAAGAAGCATGGGGAAAATGATATATCGTCTTTGCAAAAATAGAGACAATAACTTCAAGTATGATTGATTGATTTTCTTCATTCGACATCAATTTCTTTGCCTATAACGGTAGGCAACGAATATTGATGTGATGAAAACAATGTAAATGGATAATCAGTTGCTATTACAATACCTCCGCCACCTCTCAACAGATGTGCATATTCAATTCTCAGTAATGGCTTGCCGGTTTGGAAAGATCGGCCCTCAGCCAGAATCAAAATGCCTCCTCCGACTGATGTGTTCCAAGAGCTTTGCAGAATCGAGCGACCTTTGTTCCAAAGTGTACCCATATCCGCAAATGCCGAAAGACCCAGCCGAAAGCCCGAAGCCAACAGTCCAAAGTCTTTGGCCATCATAACATTCACGATCATTCTATTGTTTCCGATGATGCCATTTAGGGGCAAACCTCTTACTCCTGCATCATTGTCCAAAATCAATTGTCTGAAATCATTCCAATTCCACGATGCTCTGACCTTCGAATTGAGCATGATAGCCAAATCAGGTTGCATCATATATTGTGCCTGAAAAGATGCATCCAATGCAGTATTCAAGGCCGCCCCACGCAATAATCCACTGCCCGCAGTGAGCATACCTCTTATAAACAGATCATTATTCAATGTCAATTCACTTTGTTCAACCGTCCCACCCACATAATAATATGACTCTCCATTCTCCAAAGATGGCATTATTCTTCCTAAAACGGCACTTCCCCAAGCACCCAGCGGAATATCGCTTCCATTGATCACGCGAGTTCTGTCTGCGAGTGAGCCAAATCCAAATAGGATTGACCGCGTATTGTCAAATGCTTGCACCGTTGCCGGGAGTCCTCTCACTGCTTTTTGTTGGGTTGCTTTCACCGTGAAATAGAGATTATCTTTTCTCGGCAAGAGCCAACCACCCCAAACTGAATATTCTTGAGCATTTTGTGTAATTCTGCGGGTGGAATTCTCTTCAAAGAGAAAATCCATGCCTTCCCGAGAATTCAATGAAACTCCATAAAAGAGCCCTCCCATGGGATTGGCATTCTGCATCAGGGTGGCAGTGATTCCTTGCATGAATTGATGATATCGGAGTCCAAGCCCAAAGGATAAACCTGATCGGAAGGCATTATTCCACATTCCTGCAAGAGAAACATCAGGTCCTATTCCGAGTTCTGTCCTGTTTTGAATGTCTGCCAAGAGATCAATCAATGCTCCTTGGAAACTTCTTGTGTGATAGATTCCTCCAATTGCCGTCGCAGAGCCACCCAAATTCACGAATATGCCGGGCCCTTGTTCCGGCAAGGCAGGTTCATGGATGATATACACGGTAACATTTCGAGCATCCAATGTGTCAATTTCCAAATGAACCGAACGAAACAATCGGGATGCTCTCAAGGCTTCTTCGGCTTTTCTCCATTCAAATTCACCAGCTTTCTGACCGACTTGCAACCCTGAAATCATGATGATGTCTGAATTGTCCGGAATCATCATGGATGATTGCTTCCATTTGTCGGGAAATCCTTGAACATGCTGTTTTGTGCCTTCAACAATGATGCTGTCGATGAGCATTTGGGCCTTCATGGGTTGAATCATGAAGAACAAAACAATGAAAGGAATCAAAAAACGGGATTGCATGTTTAGTAGTTTGTACATAGATCACTGATTTGGGGCATAATTGCCTTAAATTTATGTGAAGTCGTGGAATCCCTACAACTTCGTCAATAATTTTGCCAAAATTGAATAAAGCCGTGATGCACAGTGCATTTTTTACATGTCTCTTCGCATTTCTTTGCTTGTCTCATCTCACACCTGCAATGGGGCAAGTGGCGGGAACAAGCAAAGGGAAAGAATTTTGGCTGACATTCATTCCGAATATTCACCGAGGGGTGGGGTCTTTCCCGGGATCTGATGATGATCAATTGCGGAGATCAGATTCATTGTACATCTTTGTTGCAGCGGAGGTTCCAACAACAGGTAAAATTACGTATCGAGATATTTTCAACAGACAATATGTCCGAAATTTCACGATTTCAAATCCTTCGCAAATTTATACCTTTAGCGTTATGTGGGATGGTTTTGAATTGGTTGGAGTGAATAATGGAAATGAATTGCTGCCTGATGGAGGTCAAACGGAAAAGAGGGCAGTGCAATCTTTTAAAGTGGAAACGGACAATGATGTAATGGTCTATGCTTTGAATCAAGCATGGACAACAAGTGATGCATTTCTCGTGCTACCAAGGCCGGCGCTCGAGCGAGACTATTATGTGATGTCTTATCCTTCGGACAATATCGTTGATGACAGAACCGGTCGATTGTCTATTGGTAGTACCCCTTCTCAATTTGCCGTTGTTGCAGTTGAAAACAATACCCGCATCACATTCTCACCCACGGCACCCATGTTGTTCGCCGGGAGGAATCCATCACCCGTTGTGCTAAATGCAGGTGATGTGTATCTCGTACAATCTCTTCCTTCAACATCCATTAATTATGATTTGACTGGTACGGGTGTGAGTGCCGATAAACCAATTGCAGTTTTCGCAGGACATCAACGCGCTCGCATTCCTCAGGATGCAGGTTTCGATTTAAATTCTCGTGATTGCCTTGTGGAACAAATGGTGCCAACTACCAATTATGGAAAAAGCGCCTTTCTTACTCCATATCCTTTGCCCCAAGATGCATCACCCATCGGATGGGATGTGTATCGCGTGCTCGCGGCAATGGATAGCACGCCCATTTTCGTTGATTCCATTCGCGTGGCAACATTGAATGCCGGACAATACTTCACGGGCAGACTTACAAGAGCCTCGGAAGTGTATTCCGATAAACCATTCATGGTTGCGCAATACAAAAAAACATCATCCACCGGAAATACAGGCCTCGCGAATAGCGACCCGTTCATGATGATGATCCCCCCCTTCGCCCAGTTCTTACCATCCTATCGATTCATCAGTGCACAAGCCGTGCAATTGAATTCAGATAATATTCGAGTGAAGGTGTATAATTTTCAATATGTGAATGTTGTCGCACCACAGACAGTCATCGATAAGGTGATACTCGATGGTGTCACCGTTTCGCAATCACAATTCACAAGAATCGGTGGAACACGATTTTTCTATGCCACATTGCCTGTGACCGATGGAGTTCATACCATTTCTGCGCCCGAACCAATTGGCATTTATGTGTATGGATATGGTCCGGCAAATAGTTATGGCTATATCGGAGGAATGAGTTTTACACTTTTCGATTTTCGTCCACCCAATGTAATTTCACAACAAGAATGCGAAAAACTCAAAGGGATGGTATTTGATTCTTCGGCAAGTGATTCTCATATTCAATCCATAATCACTGAGTCCGAGGAGAATGTTCGAGTCAATATCAATTCTTTCAGTGGTTTTCCCGACTCCGTTGCATTCAGTGCGGAATTGAGTGATCCATACAAAGACGGAACATTCATTCTCATCGCCAAAGATTCCGCGGGTTATGCCACAAGAAAACAATTCGATATTCCCGGTTTCACGGTGCGTGCAAAAGGTGATACAGTCCCGATAGCCATCAGAAAGGATGGTCCGATAAAGCGAGAGTTTTGTTTTCCCATCGCAATCACGAATGAAGGTCGTTTTCCGCAAACCATTTCCGCAATCCGAATCGATGATGTGGGCCCGGTGAATGTACGGCTGAACACTACACTTCCAATCACGATTCAACCCGGTGGAACATTCGATGTTTCGATATGCGCCATTGGTGATTCCATTGGTGAGAATTCAGCAAAGATCATTCTTGAAAATGCATGTGCTTCCAGACATGTGATTGACTTACTCGTAACAACCAATCCTGATCTCGCACCGCCTGTGATCATCACAAACAAAAGAGATTGTGGTTTGCCGGTCACATTCGACATCAGCGATGAAACACTCATTGATTCCGGGCTGGATAGCGTGGTCATAGTGGATTCGGAAACCAGCAATTGCAAAACAGACATCACGAGAAATGGCGATCGTGCAACAGTGAGAATTTCCATCATTGATCAATTCAAAGATGCGAAATATACTCTGCTCATAACTGACAAAGCAGGTAATCGAAAAATATTGTCTGACTCGGTTCCGGGTTTAACCATCAGCGTGACAAATAGGAATGGGAATATCATTTCATCGATTGCTTTTGACTCCACATTCCTTGGAACTATTTTGTGTGATACCATCATGATTGAAAATACGGGTCGATATCCGATTTCATTCTCACAAGTGTACATGTCACGCAATCTTGCATTCAGCGTTCCCGTTTCTCAATTACCTTTGATCATTTCCGCGGGAGAAAAGAAATCTCTCGGTATTTGTTATCACCCATTGAATGCGGCAAATGAGATTGATTCAATGGAACGCGATACATTAGGACTCTACTTTGCTTGTTCTGAAAAACTCATACCATTGAGCGGTGTCGGGAAGCAAATCATAGGAACAAATTCCACCGCTTGTGATGTCACGCTCCGCAGTGAAATCGTCACCATCCCCGGTCTGATTGCTGGACCATATCCTCATCCGCTTACCGATCGTGGAACGATTGACATCGGAATGAAACAACAAGGACATGTAAGCATTCGGATGAGAAATGCATTCAATCCAAATGCAATCACTGTTCTTCATGATGAATTCATGATGTCCGGCATATATTCCATTTCTTTCCCGACTCAAGAGCTTTCTTCCGGCTTATGGATCATGGAATTACATCTTCCCGGTGGTATGACGACAATCCCCATTTTGATTCATCGCTAATTTTCTATTTTCGTTTGAAAAGAGAATGCTGAGGGGCATTTCTCTCATGGGTTTATTGTATGATTTTTTTGAGGTGTTTATGCGAGTGGTATACGCAATGGTGATTATGGGTGGGATGATCTTTTCTTCATGTTCCGAATCAGATAAGAAAATTGATCCCGGTATTGACTTGAAAAAGTATGATTCAACTTTAGATCGTTCTGAAGAATTGGATCAAAAAGAAAAAGAATTGCAACAATTAGAGGCGGGGTTGAAACAGAAATCTGAAGAATTATCTCAAGGGCAAATAGCAGAAGCAAGACCGGATGAGTATATTCCACCTAAACATCATAAGTCAGGAAACTCAACCAGATATGTTCCTGGTGATTATCCACAAGCATCCACTCAATACTTGAATGCGAATGAATTGCGCTATCTTTCCAAACAAGATTTATTGCTCATGCGCAATGAGATCTTCGCTCGTCATGGCTATATTTTCAAGCGCGCTGATCTACACAATCACTTCATCACAAAACCTTGGTATAATGGACTATATAAAGATGTGTCACATTTGCTTTCTCCAATTGAAAAAGCAAATATCAAAATGATAAAAGGATTTGAAGATTTATAAACCTTTTCATTCTCCTCAGACGAGAAGAGCCCAGGGACGAGGGTGAGCTCTTTATTCCCCTCGTGTAGAGGGGCGCCGTAGGGCGGGGTGAGCAAAGCATAAAATTAAAAATGAAGAATGGAAAATGAAATGTACAAATGGAGAAATTGAAGAATTGAGGAATTGAGAAATGATATGATAAATGAAGAATGCACATAAATGATGAACGAATCTTTTCTCATTCTTCAATTGATTCAATTACCCTCGTGCAAAGAGGTGGCACGCGTAGCGTGACGAGGTGGGGTCTTCAGCCCCACACCAGTTCCGGTCTGAATTCAAAATGCATAGTATCGAAGTGATACCATTTTCCTCCCCAGATGAAGCCATGCTTTTCGAAGATATCAACGATGCCTTGAGGTATTGCATTTCTATAATCGAGAATCTTGTTTTCATCCGTGCAATCGCATACCCATTGCCAATAATGTGAGTGCTTGGTATTGATGTCCATCGTGATACCGAAACTGTGAAAGCTGAGTCGCTTCGTTCCTGCGATATTTCGCCAATTGAATGTTCCACCAATATTCGACACATATTTTTTCCATTCCGGATGTTCATCCAATTCCTTTGTTAGTTCCTTCACATGTTTATCTATGTCATTCACGGTGGAAATACGAATCATTTGTCTAGCAATTTTTGGACACCATACCACAGTCGTCAGATTTTTCGTAACATCATTCTTCGTTTTTCCGTAAATGGCTTTGAATAATCCTTCATGTCTAATCCTTCCGGGATCATAAAATCTCTCAATCGGTGCCGATAATGCACCTCGCTGATATTTGTATGTAAACATGTCTTCTATATCCGGATTATCAAGCAATTCCTGCGGACTTTTCTTCTTGCCATCATCATACAAAAATGATTCTCCATTCTTGCAATACACTCTATTATTCTCATACTTCACAATCTGCGGGTAGTGTTTCATGAGTATTCTCACGGGATCAGGTGTCTGCGCGTGAAGTGATGCGCAAAAAAAGATGCATGCTATGAATGTTTTCATTGATATTGTTTGAATGTGATGTTGATTAATAGACTTTGTCAAAGATAAAGAATCTGGTTTTTTCGTACACAAAGCGAAGCAGATGTAAAATGTAAATGTAAAATAGACTTTTCGTCTCGGCTTCGCTCGACGAACAGATTGCGAGCAGAGTGATGCAGAGCGACCGGCGCCATGAAATGTCCACCGAGCGGCGCCGAGGTGAATGTTTATGTACAACAGATTCTTCGTCTCGGCTTCGCTCGACGAGCATTTTATTGTTGTAGGCCGAGTATCTCACCCCCGCCTTCGGCGACTCTGTACGATGAGAATATCATTCCTCCATTTGCCATTTCATTCTTCCATTTTTCGGTTCTTCAATTTCTCCATTTGTACATTTCATTTTCCATTCTTCATTTTTAATTTTATGCTTTGCTCACCCTGCCATACGGGCACCTCTCTGCACGAAGAGAATAGAAGAAATGGAAGAATTGAGAAATTGAGGAATTGATGAATGATATGGTAAATGAAGAATGAACCACTTTGACATTCTTCATTTCATTAAGTCATTTACCATTTCATTCTTCCATTTTTCGGTTCTTCAATTTCTCCATTTGTACATTTCATTTTCCATTCTTCATTTCTCATTTTTACTTCTTTTTCACTCGGGTCTTCGGAAGCTGTTCAAGGGATAACGGAGTTTTTTAAGGATTTCATCACTCAGGCAATGGTGGATAATTAATCAGACCCCAATCATGAGTTGGTTTTGCTATCATCACATTGATGATTCTGAGA
>JBJTFZ010000135.1:0-2568 GCA_046093685.1 bacterium | reverse complement strand
GATATGCAATGTCAAAAAACCACGCCGTATTCTGCGCCAATGGCATGAGCAAAGAGTCATCCCTTTGCTGCAAAGGGTGCTTACTCGAATTGATTCCCTCGGAAGAATATGATTGTTTCCCATTGCCGGAATCTTCGGTGCAAGAGAGAAGGAACAGCAAAAAGAACAGTTGGAGCAGAATGAAGGTTCGCATGGTGAATCACTCGTGTTTAATCGTGAATGTGCAAGCAAATTACGGGTATGATTCAACCCGCGAAAGTGCTTTTTTTACCGTATCTTTGCGGGCAGCATTCACATACTCAACACATGAGTTTTTTATGTCATTTTCAAAGAAAAATAGTGGCAAACAGGGCTTGAATTCCATGGCGGTCCATGCCGGAACCATTCATGACCCTCGATATCGAGGTGTAAACACCCCCGTGCACCCATCCACGGCAATCGGTTTTCACAATGGACATGGCAGTATTCCCTATCCAAGAAACCATACAATTCCCAATCATGATGCGGTGGCAGAAAAGATTGCCGCATTGGAAGGTGGAGAATCAGCGCTTGTATTGGCAACGGGAATGTCTGCAATAACAGCAGGCATTTTAACAGCCGTTCGCCCCGGAGAACATGTGCTGATGCAAAGAAATATTTATGGTGGAACAAGAGCATTGGTGGACATACTTCGATATAAACATAATATTGGAGTGACATTGATTGACACCATGGTTCCGGAGGAATTGGAAAACACTATGACCGGTGACACTGTATTGGTCTATATGGAAACCCCTACCAATCCCTTGCTGGACATCATTGACATTCAGCCGGTGACGCAATGGGCAAAAGATAATCGCATTCTTACGATGATTGACAATACATTCGCTTCACCCGTCAATCAAAGGCCTCTTGAATTGGGTTGCGACATCGTCATGCATAGTGCTACAAAATATTTGTCAGGCCACAGTGACCTTATGGCCGGAGCACTGATTTCAACTGACGATTTCATTGAAAGGAGCAGAAAATTATCTTCGATCTATGGTATGTCCTTGAATGCTGTTGATTTATCACTTCTTGAACGAAGTATGAAAACTCTTGGTGTGAGAGTGAAACAGCAAAATGAAAATGCAATGACCATCGCAACATGGCTCAGCAAGCATCCGTCTATTTCAAGAGTGCATTATCCGGGATTGCCTTCTCATCCGGGTCATAACATTGCTCAAAAACAAATGTCTGGATTTGGAGGAATGATGTCATTCGAACTTGCAGGCACAGATGCTCATTTTCGAGATGCATTCCTTGAAAAACTTTCGATGATTGCGGTTGCAACAAGTCTCGGCGGAGTGGAATCCACAATGACCGTTCCTGTACAAACTTCACACAATCTCCTCACCGAAGAAGAACAACAAGCATTGGGCATAACCGATATGCTCATTCGATTCAGCATCGGCATTGAGGATACTGATGATTTGATTCACGATTTGGAACAAGCGCTTCAATGAAACCCTCCGAGATTCCCGGGAAAATTGATTGGCTGATTTTTTTCATTGCCACAGCTTTGCTCTTGTTTTCCGTGCCATTCGTGTATAGTGCAAGCGCTTATGTTGCTTCGCAAAAATTCGGTTCCACAGAAGGAATAGTCATGGGGCAAATTTTCCGAGTGGGCGTTTCCATGGGATGCATCATCTTTTTTGCCCGCATCGATTATCACCGATATAAACATTATGCAAAATTGCTGTATATCATCGGAATCGGAGCTTTGCTATTGGTGCTTGTGGTCGGCGTGAAAACAAAAGGCGCAGCACGATGGATTGATTTGGGTGGACTCAGCATTCAACCTTCAGAATATGCGAAATACGCTTTGGTGATTTTCATCGCAACATGGCTTTCGGATAATTTTTCCAAACTCAATGATTTCAAAAAAGGATTATTACCTGTCTTGGGTGCAGGTGGATTGGTTATTGGACTCATTGCATTGCAACCAAATTTTTCAACGGCGATGGTCATTTCCATCATCATGTTGTCGATGTTATTCGTAGGCAATGTGAAGATGCAATATTTTCTCACGATTTTCGGAGTTGGAATATCTTTGCTTGGTATCTATGGCGTGTCTGCACAATATCGCATGAAGCGCATCATGTCCTATATCGGCATGGGAGATGATGGTTCTTCGAATTATCAATTGAAGCAAGCACTCATTGCATTTGCCAATGGCGGACTCTTCGGAGTTGGACCTGGGCAAAGCAATCAAAGAGACAAATTTCTTCCTGAAAGTTATAGTGATTTCATTTCTTCCATCATCGGAGAAGAATATGGATTTTTTGGCATTCTGATAATGATGACACTGTTTGGACTATTCCTTTATCGTGGGTTGCGTATTGCTCGTTTTGCACCGGATAGATTTGGAAGCATGCTTGCCTTTGGCATAACAATAACGATTTCCGCTTATGCATTCGTAAATGTTGGAGTGAATTGCGGAGTATTACCCACAACAGGCTTACCTCTACCATTTTTGAGTTATGGCGGAACTGCTGTGTTGTTTTCTGCTGCGGCAGTAGGCATTTTATTGAACGTTGCATCTCAATC
>JBJTFZ010000134.1:0-6409 GCA_046093685.1 bacterium | reverse complement strand
ATAAGTGTGATCAAATGGAAGATTATTGTTTTTGTTTCGGCATATACTGAAGAATTACTCTAGAGTCTTGCGTGAAATATTGATTAGCCACTCGCTTGAGATCTTCTTTTTTGATCGACATGAAATCTTTTATTTCGGTATTGATCATGGATGCCTTGCCAAAATATGTATGATATCGAGCAAGAGAACGAGCTTTTTCAAGAACATTCTTTTTCCCTTCAATAAAACGAACTTCAGCGATATTCTTTGCTTTCAAAAATTCTTCATCTGTCACACCATCTTTTTTGACTTTTTCGATTTCTTCATCAATTGCTTTGATGACTTCATCAGGTGTTTTGCCCGGGGCAACGATCCCAATTCCATACATCATTCCTGATGCTTGAAGATTTTGTGCACCACCACTAGCTTGTACTGCAATTTGATCCTTGTCCACCAATCGTTGGTATAATCGTGAGCTTTCGCCTGAGCGCATGATATCCATGAGCATTGACATTGCATAGGCATCTTTCTCTCCGATCTTCGGACCTCTATATCCCATGAATACAGCAGGTAATTGAGCTTTCGGATCATCGATTGTTTCACGAGTGACTCCCGGGCTCATTGGTTTAAGAGCAACGTCTGAACGCTTTGGCTGAGGACCTTTGGGAAGCTTGCCAAAGTATTCATTGACGAATCCTTTTACTTGCTTGACATCAATGTCTCCTGAAACAACCAATGTGGCATTATTAGGCTGATAAAAATTATTGTAGAAATCTTTGAATTCTTGGATACTGGCATTGTCTATATGCTGAGCAGATCCAATGGGAGTCCAACTATACATACCATTATTGAAGAGTTTACTTGAAGTACGTTCAAACCAATCTCCATATGGTGAATTGTCATATCGATTTTTACGCTCTTCCTTGACAACTCCGCGTTGTGTTTCAACACCGATTGAATCTACATGCAATGTGCGCATGCGTGCGGCTTCTATCCAAAGTGGCAAACGGACTTCATTGCTCGGTACTTCAAAATGATAAACAGTTTCATCAAATGAAGTATATGCATTCAATTCACCGCCTGCTCCTTGAATCAATTTATCAAGAGAAGCTCTCTTGTAATAATCGGTTGCCTCAAACATCAAATGCTCAAAGAAATGAGCAAATCCAGTTCTTTTGGGGTCTTCGTCTCTTGCACCAACTCTGTATTGAACCAATACGGCAACATTAGGTGCGGATACATCTTTATGAAGAATTACATGAAGCCCATTCTTCATTGTGAATTCTTCAAAGTTTATGGGATTGATTTGCGCATGTGCTTGACCTGTCAGTATGCCAAGAGCAAACATGATTGTCAATGACAACATGGGAATTTTGGAGTATTTCATAGAACTCGTTCTATAATGAAACATGAATGGTATTGTTTATGCTTTTCCATACCCTTTATATTTATCGTATTTGGCACTATACATCACGATGTTCATGGAACTGTCTCGTAAAGTGCCTCCGGAGGGTGATAGATAAAATTGTTCGATTTTGTCTGTTACATGTTTTGAAGGAACGCCGGGAGAATCCACATAAAAATGAACGGTATAATATCCCAGTTTCAACTCAGAATGTTGAGATTGCTTAAGTAAATTCTCATGTGAGAATATGCGCAGATCTTCTTGCATTTTCTATTCAAAATAAATGATGAATGCGATTACGATTGGTAATTGCACAAAGTTTCACAGAAAAAAAAAGAGCAAGCCACGCTGAATGAACTTGCTCTGTAAACTCGTCTTGTGAATTATCTATACTGACGCAAGTATTCCAAACGATCTTGCAATTGGGCGATGGGGATTAGCAATTTGTCTTTACCCAAGATGGCATCTTGGGGATCGGTGAATACCAATTCATAGTCTTTGCTCATGATGATCGCCTCTTCAGGGCAAACCTCTTCGCAAAAACCACAATAGATGCATCGTAGCATATTGATTTCAAATTTTTCAGGATAACGCTCTTTCACTTTGTCCGTTTCACCTGCACGAACCTCAATGGCCAATGCGGGGCACACTCTTGAACATAATCCGCAGGCAACGCAGCGTTCACCTTCTTCCTCAAGTACCAATACCGGACGACCTCTATAAGAACCTGTCGGTATCCATTTCTCTTCGGGGTATTGTCTGGTGAAGCTTGGCTTGAACATTTGTTTGAAGGTCAAAGCCAGTCCGCGTCCTATTTCAGGGAGATAAATCTTCTCCCAAAATGACATTCTTTCAGATTCTATATTATGCTGTATATTCATGGTTCTCTCCGAGTTCTCATTGTGTTATTACATGATTCCGAAATGCTTGAGCAGCATGATGCCCGTACCTGTCAACAAGATATTGGCAAGTGCGAGAGGCAACATGATTTTCCAACCTAAATTCATCAATTGATCATAACGGAAGCGGGGAAGTGACCAGCGTACCCAATAAAAGAGAAATAACATCGGTACAACTTTCGCAAAAAAGACACTGAATTGAATCAAGCCCAATAGTGGATTGCCTTGTCCAATTCCGAATGTCGCCAATTGCTCATACAAGAACGGGATATCCCATCCACCAAGATAAATCAATGCCATCAAGCATGATGCGGTGAACATGTTGACATATTCGGCAAGATAAAACAGACCGAATTTCATTCCGCTATATTCGGTATGATAACCGCCAACCAATTCTGGTTCTGCTTCGGGCAAGTCAAAAGGTGCTCTGTTTGTTTCTGCAAATGCTGCAACCAGGAAAATCAAAAAACCCAAAGGCTGGAAAAAGGCATTCCATTTTCCACCTGATTGTGACTTCACGATTTCTACGAGGTCAAGTGAACCCGAGATCATGAGCGCTCCGATTAACGCAAGCCCCATGGACAATTCATATGAAATCATTTGAGCTGCAGAGCGGAGTCCGCCCAATAAAGAATATTTATTGTTTGAGGACCATCCGGCCAATGTAATGCCATAAACACCAATGGATGACATCGCAAGAATATACAATATGCCGATATTGATTCCGGGTGCAACGGCCATGATATTGGCTCCGTTCACATAATATTCTCCAAAAGGAATAACTGCATAAGCAGCCATTGCAACTGTCATCGAAATCAATGGAGCTATAAGATGATAGCGCTTGTCAACCATTGCGGGAACAATGTCCTCTTTGGTCCACAGCTTAAACACATCGGCAAAAGATTGAAACAAACCTAGAGGCCCAACGCGATTTGGTCCAATGCGATTTTGCATCCACGCAGAAATCTTCCTCTCAAAATACACGAGATAAGCCGCGATAACGAGCAATCCATTGACAATGATGAAAAGTTTTGCGCCGATGATTAAAGCGCCAATAGGAATGGCATCCATCTATAACCTGCAAAAAAGTATGTGCAACATTATACTTGTGGTTTCAACACATGTGATTCATATACCACGGATTTGGCTTCAGGTTCAGAAGCTTTTCCGAGTCTCAAACCTTGATATTCTTCTAACAAAGCATACTTCATGCCTTTGAATTGCTCATTATGCAAAGCAATATGATTGAACACGTCTTCGGCTTTTGTATACTTCATTGCATGACCGAAAGCATCTGAAATGCCGCTCAAAATCTTCCAGACCGGGCGAGAGTTTCTTCGCTCACCTTGTGTCCATCGATCATTAAAGGCACCTAATTTATCCCAACGACTCATCTTCATACCCATGAATCGCTCATTCTCTTTTGTTGTTACAGCAGGCTCAAGCAATTGCACCCTGCCATCAACATTCGTGAATGTTCCTTCAACTTCCGCATAGGTGGAAGCAGGAAGTACGATTGTGGCATTGTTTGTGGTTGGATTGTGATTGCTTGCAATGGCAATGACATGCTCAACCGATGAAGAATGAGAGGAAATATCTTCGTTTATTGCAATGATCACTTTGATTTGATGTTTTGCAATTCGCTCTGCCAAATTTTCGGTATTGACTGCCTCTGTAGATCTGAGACCCAATGCCAAAGCGCCTGCTCTATTGGGACTGCGATCTGACAGTTTGAGGAATTCATCGGCAAATGCAGGATCGCGATGTTCCATGAAATCAATATTGTGAGTTTGCACTGCTTCACGAGCAAATTGAACAGTTGCATGAATGTCTTCATTTGTTCCGCTCGATGAGCCTAAGATCATAATCTCGGAAGGCTTATATGCCTTGATGATGTCGGCGCATGAAGCGAGTGCGGTATTCCAATCGCTTTGCACCCCTTTAACCATTGGTTCTGATATACGCTCTTCATTTACAAAATGGTAATTCTCCAATCTGCCGGCATCGCACATCCAGTATTCATTGACATGCATATTGGTTCTTGGTTCAATGCGTTGTAATTCATTGTCGCGAACACCCAATTTGACATTGCAACCGCGGGCACATCCGGGGCAAATCGAATTCGTGAAGCTCATTTCCCATACGCGAGAATGAAAACGGAAATCGATGCTTGTCAAAGCTCCTACAGGACAAATGTCTATAACATTCATCGAGTATGGACTGTCGAACTCCATACCCGGAAATGTTTGAATCGTAACATGATCGCCGCGTTGAACGAATGTCAATGCCGGTTGCTTTGCAATTTCATCGGCAAAACGGATGCATCGTGAACAGGAAATGCACCGTTCACCATCAAACAATACATTTGGTCCGAGTGGAACTCGCTTATCTTTGTGATTTTTTTGTTCAATAAATCGACTCTTGCCGTTTGAATGCTTGAAAGCATATTCCTGCAACTTGCACTGCCCGGCTTCATCGCATATTGGACAATCCAATGGGTGATTGATGAGCAGGAATTCCATGATTGCATGCTGGGCATGTTCAGTTCTTTGGCCTTCAGTATCGACAATCATTCCATCGGCAACGGGGGTTGCGCATGCAATGCTCAATTTCGGACCCCACTGAACAACAACATTTCCGGAATCATCCATTTCAGGCTGACCATCAGCACTCTTTTTGGGAAAACCAACATTCACCAAGCACATTCTACAGTTGCCGGCCACGCTCAAACCGGGATGCCAACAAAAATGAGGAATGGTTTTTTCTGCATGCAAAGCCGCTTCAATGATTGTCTGTCCGGGGGCTGCTTCTATTCTTTGTCCATCAATGATGATCTGAGGCATAAATCCATGCTCCGAATACGGGGTCAGTGTTTGTTCAGTTCTGTTTAACAGGTTGATCTTGTTGAAGATATGAGCATTTGCGTTAGAAATGTGATGCTCTTTTCAACCTTTATGGCATAAATCGTGGTCAAATTACAATTTTTTGGCCAAGCAAGAAACATCAAATCTTCCACATTTCAGCATTTTTTGCCTATTGATTCCACGGCATTTACCTCGGAAGGGCACGAAACTCATATCCCCGATGTTTAACTCATTATGAAAACTATCATCCATTGGTTTACGAATGATCTACGGCTGCATGATATGCCGGCTTTTCAAGCATTGCATAATGCCGATGCTTTGCTCCCGGTCTTTGTGTTCGACACACGAAATGATGAAGCCACACCATATGGATTTCCTCGCATGGGGGCCCAAAGAAAAGCTTTCATAGAGCAATCGGTTTCGGCATTGAAAAATGAATTGCAAAACAAAGGAAGTGATTTACTTATTCTCAAGGGGATTCCGGAAAAAATACTTCCTCAATTGGCAAGAATCCTTGATGCTCAAACAATATATGTTGAGCAACCCATCGCCTCCGAAGAACTTGGAATAATCAATGCAATTGAAAATGATCTTGGGAAAGCAATCCATTGTTTTGAAAGCAGAACTATTTTCCTTCAAGATGCTCTCCCATTTGACCTGCAATCATTGCCGAATATTTTCACTGAATTCAGAAAGTTGATTGAAAAACATATTGGATATGAGGTGCAAATATGTGCTGATGTCAATCTTCCGCCACTTCCACCTGGCGTCCTTGGAGACCTCCCATTTGAAACTTACCGAATCTCTTCCAAAGAAGGTGTGGCTCATCCACGAGCCTCTTTCAGAGCCATTGGTGGGGAATTGGAAGGATTGAGAAGATTACAGCACTATACATTTGAAACTCATGCAATCGCCACATACAAAGAAACAAGGAATGGATTGATAGGAGATGCATATTCCTCCAAATTTTCTCCGTGGCTTGCCACCGGCTGCTTGTCGGTCAAAAAAATTTTGGAAACAATCAATCACTATGAAGCAATGTGTCAATCAAATGATTCAACCTACTGGATGAAATTTGAATTGTTGTGGCGAGAATTTTTTCAATGGACACTCAAAAAACATGGTAATGCTTTTTTCCGTTTGTCAGGAATAAGGGGAAATCAATCAAACATTCATCATGATCAACAACTTATAGATGATTGGAGATTTGGTGAAACATCCGACAAATTTGTGAATGCAAACATGAAGGAACTCTTGCACAC
>JBJTFZ010000133.1:0-10039 GCA_046093685.1 bacterium | reverse complement strand
AGGCAAATGTAGTGATAAAGATGATGAATGTAATCCAGCCCAAGACATGTCTCATGATGCCGATGTCATCACCCTGTACGGGAGGATGTTCCAATCGGATAAAAAACCTCGTGAAAAATGCCCAGAACAGCCAACCACTCCAACCGGAATACACCCAGTCGGCATGCACTTTTATCCCTAGAAGAGTCGGTAGAAAAATATCTTGAAGAATCGTATAGATCTGATTTGGAGATTCAACAACAATCTGCTCATAAAACCAACCCAGGAAAGATCCAAATCCCAAGAAAATCATCCCATACCATGCTATCTTGGCGATGACTCTTTGTTTATTTCCAAACATGGCATATGCTATGTGCCCACCATCCAATTGGCCGAGTGGCAAAAGATTGAGTGATGTCACAAACATTCCAAACCAACCAACGCATAAAAATGGATAATGATATATCTCATTTAATGGGGGAATATATGTACCGGGTGCAACAAGAAGTGATGTCAGTCCTTTAAACAGCAACATGTCTCCGAAATACATTCCCCAGTCCGGGTACATGATACCCAATTCTTTATAATCAGGGTGAATGGAATATAAAAAATCAATTGTCGGCAAATTCATGAGACCATACACAAAGATTGCAAAGCATATCACGAAGCCGGCAAGTGGTCCGCTCGCTCCTATGTCAAACAAAGCCTTGCGATTTGGTATGGGAGCGCGTGTCTTGATATATGCTCCCAATGTGCCGAAGATTGAGACGAATGGTATTGGAAGCGGAATGAAATATGGTAAACTCGCATCCACTCCATGATACTTGGCGGCGAAATAATGACCAAATTCATGGGTGAGTAAAAACAACATCAGCAATGAAGCATAGGTCCAACCAAATATCCAATTGGTGATTTCAATGGGATTTTTTCCTGCCCATGCCGAGCCTGCCATCATTGTTGAAGCACATGTAAGCACGAAAAGTAAAACATGCACAATCAAGGAAGAATTCTTCTTATCTGAATCATGCAAAATGGATTTGAATTGTTTATCTGATGCATTCATGTTTCGGAGTGAAAAATCATTGATTCGTTTCGGCTTTGCTTGCACGAATCATCAAATCCGTTATTGCTTGCGCGGGATTTTTTTGATGGAAAAGGATCAAGTACATTTGCTCCACGATGGGCATATCCACATGATGTTTTTTGCTTAACTCCCATGCTGATTCGGCTGTTGTAACCCCTTCAGCCACCATGGACATTTCTTCCAGTATTTCGGAAAGATATTTTCCTTTTGCGATTTGCTCACCGACATGCCTATTTCTGCTGTGTTTGCTAGAGCATGTCACATATAAATCACCCAATCCCGAAAGTCCGGCAAATGTTCTGGGATTTGCTCCCATAGCCATTCCGAGGCGAGCAATTTCCTCAAGTCCCCGAGTGATCAATGCCGCCTTGGTATTGTCTCCAATGCCAAGTCCATCAATGATGCCAGCGGCAATGGCAATCACATTTTTCAGGGATCCTCCGATTTCGGCACCTATCGTGTCTCCAGAAGTATAGACTCTGAAAAATTGATTATTGAACAGGTTCTGCACATGATGCGCAAGTTCTGAATTTGCGGAAGCCACCATAACTGTTGTGGGGACTTTGCGAGCTGTTTCTTCTGCATGACTCGGACCGGACAATACCGCATAATGCATTGCATCGCATTGTTTGATATCATGCAAGATTCCCGAGACGGTGAGCAGTGATTTTCGTTCAATCCCTTTTGAACCATTGATGATTGATTTCTTTTGCAGGTTGAAACCGTGATTCATGATCACGGTTCTGATAAATTGTGTGGGAACGGTTATCAGCACCGTTGAACATTGATTGATATCCATCGCATCTGTGGTTGCTATGATGCTTGTGGGAATATCAACGCCCGGAAGAAAAACCGAATTGGTATGATGCGTGTTGATTTCAGTCGCCGTTTCAGCGTCCTTTGTCCAGAGCAAAGGTGTATTTCCATTTTCAGCAAGAATGCAAGCCAAAGCGGTTCCCCAACCTCCCGCACCAATCACGCCGATACTTTCCATCATTATACTCACGATTTATTTTCTGCCGAATTTCAGTATTTGAAATTTGCTGAATTTATTCTCATTCCCATGCAGAATTCTAGCAATATTTGAACGATGTGCATAGATCACGATAAGTGAAATGAAAATCGTGAAATATATGATGATATGATAACCGGGTATTTCAACACTGAATACATTGTGCCGTAAAAACATGGTGATTGGTATCGTGATTGCAGCAATCATAGAACCCAATGAAATATAACCCGAAAGCAAGACTACCAAAAGAAATAATCCAAAGGCAATTGCAACTTCCGTTGGAGCGATGGCCAGCAAGAAACCTCCGCCCGTGTTGATGCCTTTGCCTCCTTTGAATCCAACGAAGACAGACCAAATGTGTCCCACAACGGCAAAGACTCCTGCAATCATCTTCATGACCGTGATGTCTTCAAAGGGAGTTCTGTTTGTGAAAGCCATATTTCCATCAAACAGTATGTTTACAAGGGAAACTGCAAGCACGCCTTTCATGATATCCATTATTTGAACGAGCAGACCCCATTTCCAGCCAAGAACTCTCATGGCATTGGTGCTACCCATATTACCACTGCCTTTTTTACGAATATCAAAACCGAAAAAGTATTTGCTGATGATGACGGCACTGGGAAATGATCCTAGCAGATAACTGCCAGTGATGATCAAAAACAATCGAATAATGGGATCCATGGTCTTTTGTCGCAAAGGGTGATTATGGCTTTTTTCGTTTGCAAATATAGACAAAAACCCAACCATATTCGTCAATAGGGTCATTGTAGACAAAGACTATGCCCCACAAGGCATATCACACACATTTTGCAAAAGGAGTGAGCACCATGAGTGCCGAAATGCAGGGTAATGCCACCCGAAAACGATTGCAGGAGATCGAAAAAGAATTGGCGGATCTCAATGAAAAGAAAACGGCTTTGCATCAGCGATGGAAAGCGGAGAAGGAGAGTATCTCCCGCATCCGTGAAATGAAGGCCGAGATTGAACAATTGAGGAATAAGGCCGCAGATCTGGAGAGAAAGGGAGAATTGGCCAATGTTGCGGAAATCAGATATGGAGCCATACCTGATTTGGAGCGCCGGGTTGAGTCCGAGAATACTCATCTCTCAGAATTGCAGGCAAAGGGAAAATTGCTCAAGGAAGAAGTTGATCCATCGGACATTGCAGAGATAGTTGGGAAATGGACAGGAATTCCAGTTCAAAAAATGCTTGAAACCGAAAGAACCAAATTGCTAACAATGGAAGATCGCATTCATCAGCGGGTGATCAATCAGTCTGATGCCGTGAAAGCAATCAGCAATGCGATTCGAAGATCCCGAGCCGGATTACAGGATGTGAATAGACCCATAGGTTCATTTATATTTCTTGGAACAACCGGTGTAGGCAAGACGGAAATGGCAAGAGCGCTCGCAGAATTTCTTTTTGACGATGAATCTGCCATGATTAGAATAGACATGAGCGAATACATGGAAAAACATGCGGTTTCTCGTTTGATTGGAGCTCCTCCGGGTTATGTTGGTTACGATGAAGGTGGCCAATTGACAGAGGCCGTGAGACAGAAACCGTATTCGGTTGTATTGCTTGATGAAATCGAAAAAGCACACCCGGAAGTGTTCAATATTCTCTTGCAGGTTCTTGATGATGGAAGATTGACTGATAGCAAGGGAAGAGAAGTGAATTTCAAAAACACGATCATCATCATGACATCAAATCTTGGTACGGAAATCTTACAGGATTCTCTGGCTGATATCACGGAGGAAAACAGAGAGTCGGTGTTGATGGAGGCGAGAATCGGAATCATCAATGTGCTCAAACAAAGGATGCGTCCGGAGTTTTTGAACAGAATAGATGAAATCATTTTGTTCAAGCCACTGACGAAATCAGAGGTCAGACAAATCGCGGTTCTTCAAATGAAAAAACTGCAAAACAGATTGTCTGTCGATGATATCACTTTGGAAATCACAAATGATGCCTTTGATGCAATTGTGCGTCTTGGATATGATGTGCAATATGGAGCTCGACCACTCAAAAGAGCGATTCAGAAATATGTCGCCGATCAGCTGTCGATGCATATTCTTGCTGGAGATTTCACTTCTGGAGATGTCATCACGCTTGATGCAGGTGAAACGAATCCATTGGAATTCACTAAAAAGTCAATCATTCCAAATGAATTCGAACAATAATGAAGATACTGCAATCATGATTCCTGCATAGCAGATCAGCACAATGACTGTTGATGATGCCTCGGAGAATGGCGCTCCATGAATAGCCATGGATAATCCTTCAACTCCGAGCAATGCCGGTGGTAATATTATGGGAAAGGAAAGCACGGGAAACAGTGCTCCTTTCCCATTTGCTTTTGAAATGATTGCGGCGATTGCGGTTATTCCCGAAGCCATGCATATACTGAGCGTAAGAACCATTGCCCAAAACAGCAGCATATTGCCGACATGTATTGAGGGTAAGAAAAAAAGAAACAAGCCTGCGCCGGTCAATGACAAAGAAATCGAAAGAAAACCTGTGAAAAGTAATTTTCCAAAAAACACTTCGATGGGAGTCGAACTAAGTTTAAGTAATAATGAGGTTCCTCTTTCCTCTTCCATCACAAATGTCCGAGATAAGCCCGTCATGCTTCCAAAGAACAATACAATCCACAACAGTGCTGATGCAATGTATGAATTGATTTTTTCTCCTGCGGTTGTGAATGAGATCGTGGAAATCGTTATCACCATGAACAATAGCAATGCAGAAAGTGCAATGCGAGAGCGAAACTCGATTGCCATTTCCTTGCGAAACACTGCCATGCTTTTATTGAATGCGCTCATATCTTTCAATCTTCGCTACTTGAGCAATGATCACAACCGTGATCTTTTGAAAATCCCATATCCTCAATTTGCAATGTACTATGTTTTGTATGAAATGTTTCGAAAAGTCTTGCTCTAGACATTTCCAAAATATGCTGATGCTCATTCTGATCCGTGATGATATGCGCACTTATGGATATTTCTCCCGGGTGAACTTCCCAAATATGAATGTCATGTGCGCCCCTCACCCCGTCAACTTCAAGCAATGTTTTTTCGATGTCCTGTGATGTGATTCCATTTGGCGCGCTATCCATGAGTATGACGCCTGCTGTTTTTATCAATCGAAATGCACTTCTCAAAATATACACGGAGATTCCTACTGATAATATAGCATCAATATAATCCCAACCAGTGAAGTGAATGATGATTCCCCCGATGATGACTGCGATTGAGGAAAGCAAATCGGTTATCACATGCAAGTAAGCACTTCTTGTACTTAAATGATGTGCATCATGAAGCATGTAAGCACTGATCACATTAGCGATAAGACCGATGACAGATGTGATCAACATAGGCTCAGCATGAATATGAGTCGTATGGAAAAACACCCTCATGAATGATTCGTAAATGAGAAATGCGCACATGCTAAGAAGTATGATGCCATTTATCAATGCCGCAAGAACTTCGATACGCTTGAATCCGAATGTGAATCGCTGTAGTCGTTCTTTGTTTTGATTCCCCGAGGCATACATTTTCAATGCAATGAATGCAATGATTAGGGCTCCTGCATCAGAAAGCATGTGTCCTGCATCGGATAGCAATGCAAGACTTCCCGAAACATAACTTCCAATAATTTGTGCAATAAAAATCGTGAGCGTCATTCCAATTGCAATCTTTAATGCTCTTGAATCTTTTGCCGCATGATGGTGATGATGTGAATGCATTGATTGATATGTGTTTGAAATGCATGTTTACAAAAAAGCCCTCGACCAATGGTGAGGGCTTGTTTTACTGTATGTCGATTATGCAAATTGCTGATAGTTGTTTTCGAACAGGCCCACAAGATGTTTTGCCTTTGCATCATAAGCGGCCGGGTCTGACCAAGTATTTTTTGGATTGAGTATTTCTGATGGTACATCCGGACATTGTTTTGGAATATGTAGCCCGAAATACTCTTCTGTAACGAACTCAACATTATTCAGTGAACCGGTTATTGCGGCTCTTAGCAATGCTCTGGTATATGCAATCTTCATGCGTTTTCCCACACCATATTCTCCGCCACTCCAGCCTGTATTGACAAGCCAAACTTGTGCGCCATGTGCATTGATCTTATCACGAAGAAGTTCGGCATAGACTTTTGGATGATGAACCATGAATGGTGCACCGAAACATGTGCTGAATGTTGCAGTTGGCTCTTTCACACCTCTTTCGGTTCCCGCAACTTTTGCAGTGTATCCTGAAAGAAAATGAAACATTGCTTGCTCGGGCGTCAATTTAGAAATTGGTGGCATAACCCCGAATGCATCGCATGTCAAAAAGAAAATATTTTTTGGGTGTCCACCCTTATTGTCAGCGACGATATTGCTAATGAAATCTCTCGGATAAGAAGCACGGGTATTTTCAGTGATGGAGTCATCAAACAAATCAACTTTTCTTGTTTCAGCATCCATCGGAACATTTTCAAGAATTGTTCCAAATGTTTTTGTCATGTCATATATGATGGGTTCTGCTTCTTGTGACAAGTTGATGACTTTTGCATAGCAACCACCTTCATAATTAAAGGTTCCTTTATCTGACCAACCATGCTCATCATCGCCAATCAATGCGCGCTCAGGATCGGTAGAAAGAGTTGTTTTGCCTGTGCCGGACAAACCAAAGAACAAAGCGGTGTCGCCTTCACTTCCAATATTGGCAGAACAATGCATACTCATCACACCGCGCAAGGGCATTAAATAATTCAATGCGGTGAAAATGGATTTTTTGATCTCACCTGCATAATGAGTGCCACCAATCAAAACGAGTTTTTGTGAGAAATCCATCAAAATGAATGTTTCGGAGCGGGTTCCATCTATGGCGGGATCAGCTTTGAAATCCGGGCAGTGCAGAATTGTGAATCCGGGCTCAAAAGATGAAAGTTGAGCTTCTTCAGCTTGAATGAACATGTTTTGCGCAAACAAATTATGCCAAGCATATTGATTTACAACGCGAACGGGTAATGCATATTCAGAGTCTGCACCGGCAAAACAATCCAATACATATACATCAGATCCTTGGAGATATGCAGTCATTCGGGATTTGAGAGCATTGAATTTTTCTTGAGAGAAGGACTTGTTCACTTTGCCCCACCATACCTTGTCTTTGCTTGTTTCTTCTTCAACAAGGAATTTGTCGTTGGCACTGCGACCGGTATGCGGCACGGTCATGGCAAGCAATGCACCATGTTCCGTAAGTTCCGCCTCTGCATTGCTGATTGCATGCTCGTATAATTCTGCTCTTGAAAGATTGTAAAAGACTTCATTCAAATGAGAAATGCCCTGTAGATTGAGGGATTCTTTGATCTCTTCATTCGTTTTCATGAGAAACTTCGCTGTCCGTGAAACATGGAGTTGGTATGATATTGCATGAATGAAGCATCATTTATGCACAGCCAAATTTACGGAATTTGGGAACAGTAATGCGTAAAAAGGGAGCCCCTTCTGCAAGAATTGACTGAATTATTCACTTCAAGTCAGAATTGACAAAGTATACCCCATTCCATGCACATTCATGATGTGGATATTTGAATCTTTTTGAAGGTATTTGCGCAATTTTCCGATATAGACATCCATGCTTCTTCCATTGTGATAGGAGTCTTCCCCCCAAATGCGAGTCAATGCATCATGTTTGCTGACCGGTATATTGACTGAATTACCTAGAATATTCAGTAATTCTGCTTCTTTTGTGGTGAGTGTGCGAGTTTCATTACCCAAAGACAATGTCCTTCTTCGATAATCAAACACATAATTGCCTATGCGAAGAATGAAATTCTCGTTTACTGTTTTTGAGACACGCTTTGCGATTGCCATTATTCTCAAGCGTAACTCTTCATCACTTATGGAGTAATCTATGATGTCATCTGCTCCGGATTTCAGTGCTTCGATTCGCATTGCATCGTCACATCCTTGGGTCAATACAATTAAGCCGGTTAATGTGTTGTTTTTGAGAAATTCTTGAATGAACAATGAGGTAGGTTCTTGCGTGTGCCAAATGGCTAATGAATAGTCTAGCAGTGATGTATGCAACTCATTTTCGCTACATGGCACTATCTCCCAATCAGGTGATTGGATTCTGCTTACATCATTTTTTACATGAGGGGATATTAGTAGAATGCGTAACATTGAGCCATGGTGTGATTTCACTCAGGAAATGGGAATATTGGCATTCCCATAATCACAGCATCAACACTGAATCATCATTATTGTTACAGGATATTTTCAATGGGCTCATATTCATTGGCTGAACAAGCCGCATCGCAACAGCTTCTAGCATATAATTCCAGAGACATAGATGCATTTCTTAGTTGTTATGCCGATGATGTTGAATTATGTCAACTCACAAGTGGTGAGGTCTTCTGTAAGGGCGTATTTGAAATGCGGGCTATTTACGGAGCGATGTTTAATCGATGTCCTGATTTGCATTGCACGCTCATCAAGCGCATAGTATGTGGCAACATTGCCATAGATGAAGAGAAGGTTACCGGTCAGGTGCAGGGTAAAACAATCCATGCCACCGCCATCTACGAAGTGAATGATGCAGGTTTGATCGTAAAGGCGTGGTTTATTAGGGGAGAATAAAAAAAGCCGTCAATGCATGCATCAACGGCTTTGATTTTCATGATGTCAGGGGATTATTTTTGATCGCCTTCAGTTGCTTTTCTTCTTGGAGCGGAAATAGCAACGATTGTTGCATCGCCATTGACATTGATTTTAATGCCGGGGAAGGAAAGATCACGAACATGAAGTGATTGTCCAATCTTCAATTCTGTGATATCCACATCCAAATGTTGTGGCAAATCTTTTGGAAGACATGTCACATTCATTTTGTGAAGGATGTGTTCAAGAACACCACCCTCGCGAATTCCTGCACTTTGACCAACAATCTTAACGGGAACATTGAAGTCAACCGCTTTATCATTGGAAACACCGAATAAATCAAAATGAACGATCGCATCTGTTACCGGGTCGAAAGTAATATCTTTCAACATGCATGACAAAGGCGCATCAGAACCTTCAATTTCAAGATTGATGATTTTTGCATCCGATGTATAGACGATGGGACGCATGTTAAGAGGGTGAACCGCAATTGGAATCGGCTCCACACCATTACGATAATACACACCGGTCACCATTCCGCCATTGCGAACGGCCTTTGCGGCTTTCTTACCGGTGTCTCTTTTTTGTGCTTTGAGAGCAATTTCACTCATTTGATATTCTCCGGTGAATTCTTATCTAATTATTGTCGTATGCTTATCGTATGATGTCAAACAAAGAACTGATCGAAGCATTGTTATGTGTTCTTTCGATTGCCTCGCCAAACAATTCCGCAACTGATACTGTCACGATTTTGTCTGATACCCAATGATTTGGGAAAGTATCGGTGACATATACAGTTTTGATTGCATCACTTTGATTGATTTTATCAATTGCCGAGCCTGAAAACACGCCATGTGTACAGACGCCGGTAATGCTTCGAGCACCTGCATTCACCAATGCTTCCGAACATTTGACGAATGTTGAGCCTGTATCAATCAAATCATCGATCACGATGATGTCCTTTCCGGCTACTTCGCCAATGATATTCATCACTTCGGCAACATTGTGCGAAGGTCTGCGCTTGTCAACAACCACCAAATCCGCATTCAACACTTTGGCATAAGTTCTTGCGGTTTTGATGCCACCAACATCAGGTGATGCAATGGCTAGTTGGTCTGAACGCAATTCAAAGAGCTTTTTCACGAGCACCGTTGAGCCATACAAGTGGTCAAGCGGAATATCAAAGAAACCTTGTATCTGGGGTGTGTGAAGATCCATTGTTATCACACGATCCGCGCCTGCTTCTGAAAGCAGATTGGCCAACAATTTTGCAGTGATAGACACTCGTGGTTGATCTTTTCTGTCT
>JBJTFZ010000132.1:0-13498 GCA_046093685.1 bacterium | reverse complement strand
GTCCATACCCCTCGTACCTTTCTGGCTCAGCTTGGTTCTCTTCGTGATTGCTCTAGCTTTGCCAACCAATAGCTCATATGCTGCCCGAAAAAAATCGGACAAGCGAAAGGTAACGAAACGAGTTGCTTCAAAGAAAAAATCAAAGAAGCATCGCTACAAAGTCCTTCATGTTTCAAAAACAAAATGTGATAAAGTTGCAGGCAAGAAACTTGCCTTTGACTACCTCAATAACAATGAGGATCTTTCAAGACTGGCCGGTTTGGAACCGGATGCTGACCTAACCCCGACAACGGACATCGCCACGAATACTGGCTCTATTGCCGAGGCTCTCTCAACACAACAGTCGATCGCTTCACATAATGATGAAGGCGAATTAACCGCATCAGACGCCGTTTCCGGCGCCCTGATTTCCGAAGGTGAGGATGTAACCGAACTTGAAGAAGAAGACGATGTGGTTGTTGACATGGATGCATTCCGTTCATTGTGGCTTTCATATATCGACAGCGATCCTAATGATCCGTCTGCGAATGAAACCACAGATGGAGGAATTGCAAGAAAGGCCATAATGGATGAAATCATGAACTGGATTGGAACCACATATGTATATGGTGGAACATCCAAATCAGGAATTGATTGCTCAGCGTTCACAAGAGCGGTGTTTGCCGGCGCGGGAGATGTTACACTCCCCCGTACTGCAGCAACGCAATGGAATGTGGGAAGACCAATCCGTAATAGATCAGAAATGAAATTCGGAGATCTTGTCTTCTTCCACACACGCAAAGAAGTGTATGTGTCACATGTCGGTATTTATCTTGGAGACAATCTATTTGCACATGCAAGCTCACGCTATGGCGTGACGGTGTCTTCACTTGAGAGTACCTACTATGACACTCGATTGATAGGTGTTCGAAGACTTGAACATCGCGATCTCGCTCCTCTTGCGACCGGTGATGCAAAACGCTATTCCTATTGACAATCAAAGAACACATAAAAAACGGGATGATCTTTTGTAGAACATCCCGTTTTTTTATTCTGTTTGATTCTGTTCTTGCATTCTTTCTCGCAATACTTTTTGTTTTCGAAATACCGCGAGAGCGCAAGAGATTCTCCTTCCGCTGGGTACGCGAGAATTATTACAAACATTTTCCCCGCAGACCATCATCATTGAGGAACCACCTCCATCGAGATTCAATGCATCATGGGCACCAAGTTTTCTCAAAATCGCGCCCATCTGATCCAGCGTTGCTCCTCGACCTTTTCCTGATGGATCAACAAGCACCAACCAGTTTTTGGACTTTCTTGTATTTGTCCCGATAGCTGTTCTGGGAAGATTATGCCCAATGAATCTACTATTCCGAGCCCCTTCGCTTATTGCTTGCTGCCGAACCTCACCCGCTTCAATCAATCTTGGAGTTCCGCAAACTGCCTGAACATACGGAATGGTATCACTTTCGGCGGTGTAATATCGAACAAAAAGCGTATCACCGGCAACCGGCAGTTTATCAGCAGGGAAATCTCTGCCGAGAGAAATTACCGCGCCTCTCAAAGGCATGGCTACAGTTCCCGTATCTACCGCATTGACCAAGCACGGTACTTCTTTATTCACGGTAGGAGTTCGCAGAAAACGAACTTGCACTTTTATCAATGGATATTCAATGTTGGATTGCCTTTTCATCTCGGCCAATTCAGCCTTCAACTGCTCCATATCCAATTCTTCTTCAGTGGAATCTTCCGCAGACTGCGGTCTATTCTCAAGAAATTCCTCAGCAGCTTTATCGAGTTGAATATTGGGAACATGGGGAATGGATGTTCCCCCATAGAGATTATACAGGGCGATTCCATCAATGCCTGTTCTTTCATTTGTATATGAAATCCGATGTTTTTCACCACTTTCCGTTCTGATATATCCCTGCAAATCAAATCTTCCGAGATACATTTTATTTTTTGAATCAAAGAAGGCGCTCGTCCATTTCTTTTCATTTCCCATTTGAATCACTTCGCCATTCAATACCAAAGGTCCTATGGCAGTATTCCTATAGGCACGCCAGAAATTTGCATTTACCGCAGAAAGAAGACTATCCCGAACAGTTGTGTCAACACGCATGAACATGTCACCGATGCGCTCGAGTCCATCATTTTTATTCAGGCCTTTAATCACACCGATTTTCAATGTTGGGTCATTGACATCCATTTCCACGGCATATACCGGGTGATTCAGAGGACCATACAGGAAATGCATATATCTCAGTCCGGGGGCGATCATCGTATCTTCGATGAATACCATTTTACCATTGACGGACACAAATTGATTATGTCCTGCAGAACCTGAGGATCTTCTACCTCTGCGTTTCTTCGAATGCCTACCTTTTTTGGAAGATCTCGAAGACTTTTTGGAACTCTTATGTTTCTTTTTGGAGGATTTTGAAGATGCGGTCTTCCCTTTCTTTCTAGAAGCCGCATCCATATTGGTCACCGGCATCAATAGTACTAATGCCAGGATCCATGAAAGACAATATGTCATATAGGTTTTCATCATATTTAATACTTTGAGAGAGCCGTATAGGCAAGGCGGAAAATGCTAAATTGCGCCCTTGCACACATCACATTCACCGTTCAGGAACAGGCTCATGAACTTTGAAACAATACTTTTTGAAGAAAAAGGCCATATCTGCATAATAACATTGAACAGGCCGGACAAGTTAAACGCCTTAAACGCAACCTTATTGAATGAACTGCAAAAAGCGCTCCAATTTTGTGCTTCGTCAAAACTTTGCAGGGCGATCATCATAACGGGTTCCGGTCCGAAAGCATTCGCCGCCGGGGCCGATATTGCCCAATTGCACGAGCAAAATGCAGAAACGGGGTCAGATTTTGCGCGTTTTGGTCAATCAGTCTTCACAGCATTGGAATATATGACCAAACCAGTGATTGCCGCAGTCAATGGATTTGCGCTCGGCGGAGGTTGCGAACTTGCATTGGCATGTCACATGCGTTTTGCCACACCAAATGCAAAATTCGGTCAACCCGAAGTGAATCTGGGTATCATACCCGGTTATGGAGGCACGCAAAGACTTACAAAGCTTGTAGGTCCGGCACATTCAACGGAATTGATTGTTTCGGGTCGAATAATCGATGCCGACGAAGCACTTCGAATCGGACTCATCAATACGATTTTCAGTGCAGAAACATTGATGGATGAATGCATGAAGATTGCGGAAGTCATATCAAGCAAAGCCCCAATGGCAGTCTCGGCATGCCTCAGTGCAATTCGTTCAGCCATCGATTTGAACACAAAAGAAGGCATGGAAAGCGAAGCGACATTATTTGGAGAAATCTGCGGAACTCAGGATTTCAAGGAAGGAACCGCAGCATTTTTGGAGAAAAGACAGGCCAATTTCACCGGGCAATGACAAATGCCTCAAACAATCATAGAATTCACTATTTTTGCATTCTTAGTTTGTCATGATGCAACATTATTCATTAGCGGATGCTGAAAATGAAAATCAAGTTTGCTTTTATCTGTCTCGCATTGTTTTTTTTCAATGGGCTCCAGCTTATTGCTCAAGACGACAGACTTGATGAATTGACATTTGAAGAAACGGTGATTCAAGAAGAGAAGGTCCCGTATTTCGGAGTCGGTGGTGGCTTCATGGTTTCCCTTTTCTCGCCAAATCTGAGTGATGTCAATACACAATTGACAAATGTCGGATTCAGCGAATTATCAACGCCGATAACAATGACGGGAGCCCTTGGGGTTGCAACAATTGGCATTGTTCCAAATGTTCGAATTTCGATCACCAATCTGGGTGGAAGTGCTTCCACACCGGAAAAAACTTTTGTCGCGAACAACAAAAATTACTTTCGTTCAGTCACATTATCCAATGCATATACAGGTTTTGGATTTGATTATGCCTTTTCATTGGCCAAGTCATTGTATCTATTGCCAGGCATCACCGGAGGATGGGGCACGATGGACATCGTGACTTCTCAATATGCCGAAGGCAGTTCCACTTCCAATAACTCCATCGGTGGTTTTCCATCGGATGCCAATGTATTCAATCATTCATTGAGCAATGATTATTTCATGATCAATCCCGGAATAAGTGTTGAATTTGCACCGGCATTACTTGGCAATGATAAACCACGCATCGTGACAGTACGCGCACATGCCGGATATGCACTTAGTTTCATGGGTGATTGGAAAGAAAATGGCTCCACCATCGTGAACAATGTGCCTTCAGGAATCGAAGCTTCCGGTCTTGCATTTCAACTCGGTTTCATGATAGGGCTTTTCAACTAGCATTCAAAAGTAGGGCCTATAGCTCAACGGTTAGAGCAGCGGACTCATAATCCGTTGGTTGGGGGTTCAAATCCCTCTGGGCCCACTCATCTTCTTATCAAGCATTCAATATATCCATCAGATGAATGCAGCCACTCCATCCTATTGCGCATATATCCAGCAGGAACAATGTTCTCCATTGCATGTGGAATATCATGATACCGAATATGGGTATCCCTTGGATTCTGACAATGCATTATTTGAACGACTAAGCTTGGAAATCAATCAAGCCGGATTATCATGGCTTACCATACTCAAAAAACGTCACCATTTTCGCGAAGCATTCGACGGTTTTGAGATTTCCCTAGTTTCAGAATATACAGAACACGATGTATATCGCCTCATGCACGATGCATCCATCATCAGAAATCGACTCAAGATTGCTGCAGTCATTCACAATGCAAAGGTTATTCGAACTTTGCAAGATCAGCATGGTTCATTCATGCTGTGGTTGGATGCGAATCACCCCAGGACAAGAGAGGAATGGACCAAACTTTTCAAAAAAACATTCAAATTCACGGGTGGTGAAATCGTGAATGAATTCCTCATGAGTACTGGATATCTTAAAGGGGCTCACAGAGAAGATTGCCCCATATATGACCATATACTCACCCATTCTCCCAGGTGGAATGAATCCCAAGAGCAACCTTGATCACGGTCGCTTCAACATGGCAGAACGCAAAACACTCCATGAAATGTGTGCTCTATTTTGATCTTTTTTTCATCAATCACGATACATCTCAAAACACAAAGCCTTCATTGGCATGATTTTTTACTTGTTTTCGGTCAAATGCCTGAATCAATGGCTAAAGAATTCAAAACAATTCAGCATTTTTGTAAAAGATAAACTGTGGGGGAATCGTCTAAAACCCTCATTTCTCATACTTTTAGGACGAATGTACCACATGAGATACCTCATTCTTGCTTTGATCGGTCTTTCTTTAACCGTGGGTGCCTCCGCACAAAATCAGAAATCGATTACAAAGAAATTTGAGTTCGGTGTTTATGGTGGATTGAATTACAATTTCCATGCACCTGATTTCACTACCGACCTTGGTTCCAATTACAAAGTTTCGTCAACATCGATGGGCTTTCATGTAGGTGGATTTGCGGACTATAGTTTGAACAAAATGTTCCGCCTCACCGGCAGACTTGGCATTCATGGCATGGGCGCCGACTTGATTCAAGAGCTTGGCCCGGATTCATTGAATACTCTCACAAGCAATATCACGATGTTGGAAATTTCACCCGGAATTAAAATAAACGATCTGTTCAATGATAGTCCCGCTTATGTGATTGCAGGATTTGAATATGGATCTCGACTCACAAGCGAGTATTCAGAAAATGTGGCAAGTGCAGATTCATCCACGGCATATTCCACCATACCGGGGACAAATGATCGTTTGGCAGTGTATATCGGCGCCGGTATTCCGATGAAGGCTTGGAGCTATACAATCACGCCTGAAATCACCTATCGTAAATCCTTGGGAGATTTCAGTTCCGTACTTTCTCCATGGGGACTGGATCAATTACGACTCGGTGTCTCGATTACACTTGGACCTGCTGAAAAAAAAGAGAAAAAACCTGTTGTTGATCCAAGCAAATCCATTGTTGAAGTCGGATATTATGATGATGCCGGCGACTATCGCATTTTGGAATCAGGATTGAAAGTTGAAGACATTCAATATTCGGAAATGTATCCATTCATTCCATTTGTGTTTTTTGGATTGAATAGTGATAAACCCGATCCTGAATTGCAAATGACAAATAGTGGTGATGCTCGTGGTCAATTCTCCATGGAAACATTACCGCAGGATGCTATTGAAATCAATAAGAGAACTATGGACATTGTTGGTCTGCGCATGAGAGGAAATCCCGATGCCACGATCAATTTGACAGGTTCCATTGATGGAAAATCAGAGACCAAAAAAGGATTGGCATTGCGCCGAGCAGAGAATGTGAAATCATATCTGACTTCAAACTATAGCATTGATCCAATGCGGATTACCACCGATTCAAGAATTTTACCTGATGTTCCAACAGCGAAAAATCTGAAAGATGGAATGAGTGAGAATAGAAGAGTAACCATCAAGTCATCTCATTTTGACATCATTGAGCCAATAACAATTCGCGGTGATGAAAGCCGTTGGACCAAGCCGGAGCTCATTGAATTCAGGCCAAAAGATTTTGATAGTTCATCCATCACCTCTTGGACTCTCAACATATCACAAGCAGGCAGAACATTGAAAGAGTTAGTTGGCGCAGGTGCTCCAACTCCTCAGCGCTGGGTGATTCGTCCCAATGAATTGTCGAATTCGCAAGTACCAGTTGATTATTCGCTTTCCACCGTGAACAATAGTGGTGCTGCCGCAACAATCAATGGAAATATACCGGTGGATTATATGACTAGTTCAATGCCATCTATCGAACGCACGATGGACATGACAGTCACAAAGTTTTCATTGATTTTATTTGATTTTGACAAAGCAGACATCTCATCTGAAAATGCCGAGATTCTCGTGAATCGCGTTGGCCCGGTAATCAAAGGTAATTCCGCGGTGAAAATCATTGGTTACACAGATAGAATCGGAGCTCCTGATTATAATCGTTCACTTGCTTTGGAAAGAGCTCAAGCCGTTCAATCAATCTTGCAAAGAAAATCACCTGATTCCAAATATGAAGTTTCAGGTCGTGGTGAAGATGTTGAAATTTTCGACAATGGAATAGCAACCGGAAGAGTACTCTCCAGAACGGTGCAAATTCTCGTTGAAACTCCACGAAAATAATCTTCGAATAATTTTCATTTTACCGGCGTGAGGGATTCCCTCTCGCCGGTTTTGTTTCTAAGCATAATCTTCCATGAAACAATTGACCTCTTCTCATCCGGCAATGTCATGCATTGGCAACTTTACTGCCGATGAGTTATCTGAATTACTCAAAGAAATGGGATTACCCTCCTATCGTGGAAGACAAGTGTTTCAGGCATATTTCGGAAGAGAATGCACATCGACTTTTTCATTTGATGAAATCTCCACATTGCCAAAAGACATCAGATCCGTACTAAAAGAAAAGTTCGGTGAAGATCCCCATGCAATCCGATTGAAAGAGATGCATGTTTCCCGCGATGGCACAAAAAAAATGTTATTCGGATTGTCTGATGAAACAGCCGTGGAAACCGTGTTGATTCCAAGCGAAATGGTAAATGAAAATGGTTTGCCAAAAAGGCGAACCTTGTGCATTTCAACTCAGGTTGGATGCGCACTCGGATGTGCATTTTGTGCAACAGCCACTTTAAAACTAAAACGCAATCTGGCTCCTGCCGAAATAGTTGACCAATACATGAAGGCAAGAGAAATTTGTGCCACGGACATCACGAACATCGTCTTCATGGGAATGGGTGAACCCATGCTGAATTATGACAATGTGATGAAATCGGTTGACATTCTAACCAATCAGGAAAATGGATTGCTCAGTCCCAAGCACATCACTCTGTCCACTGCAGGAATTGTACCGGGCATCATTCGTCTTGCGGATGAAGCTCGTCCGATAAAACTCGCCCTTTCATTGCATGGAACCACACAAGGACAAAGAGAAGCGATTATGCCCATTGCCAACAAGTATTCACTCAAAGAACTTGGCGATGCATTGGAGTACTATTATCGTAAAACAAAAAGAGCAATCACTTTTGAATATATCCTCTTCGACGGATTTAATGACTCACTTGAAGATGTGTCTCGTTTGGTAAAACTCACAAGAAGAGTTCCAACAAAAGTGAATGTGATTCCATTTCACACAATTGAATTCACGGCTCCTGAAGGAATTTCAGCATCTTTGAAACCAGCACCCGAGTCTACTTTTCACGCATTCATCAAAGCATTGAGAGATAATGATGTAACCGTCATGATTCGTTCATCCAGCGGACTTGACATTGATGCCGCCTGCGGACAATTGGCATATTCACATGCGGGAGGAAGTGCGGGAGTTCTTCGATGAAATGGGCTATCGCAATAGCATTGTTCAGTGTGTGTGTTCATTCAAACTTATTCGCGGAAGAAGAACGATTCACGAGTGGCATCTTCACATCAATCATATTGATCAAAGATGATGTCTATAGATTGCGATTGCAAAATGGAGACATGCTGACAGGACAATACAAAGAAAAAGGCGATGATGCAATCAGAGAAGACTCTTCAAGGATCGAATCCATTGTCATGAAAACCATGATTGGAGAATTGACGATTTATGCAGATGAACTTGCGAGCATCACACAGATCAAGAATGCATATCGTCATGATGCCTCATTGTATTTCATGCCGACTGCAAATCCAATTGGAAACAATGGATTTTTCTCTTTGACGCAATTGGCTTTTGCTCAATGTGGTTTCGGATTCGAAGGAGTCTCCATCAATGGAGGAATCACTTTGATACCGGGCATGACATTTGATGAACAAGGAAAACACCTGAATGTCAAATACACATTCTATGAAGAACAGCAAGAGAATATACCGGGTCATTATACATTGGCAGGTGGATACTCGCTCATCTATGCCAATACAGCAAACCTTATCCAGCATGCATATTTCGTTGGATCATTTCACATGCCCAGAACCACTTTGACAACCGCTTTATTTTTCAAAACAGGTTCTCAAGATGTTTATGAGGCCAATGCAGGTAGATGGGGTTCAGGAATCATTCGCTTCAATGACGGTTCACTGGGTTTCGGACTCGGCTTCGATGTGAAATTGTCAATGCGTCACGATACACGAGTACTTGCCGAATTATGGTGCGCAGACATCATGCGTCCAAGAAATTCAGCAGGGTTTTTGGGACTGCGTTTGAGCAATGATCGATATTCCATGGATGCAGGTTTGGCAATGTTCACGGCACCGGCAATCATTCCGGCGGTAAAAATACAATGGATTCCATTTCAATGAGGACATAGAGTGAGAACTTTGACCATTCTTGGATCGACAGGTTCAATCGGCACGCAAACTCTGGATATTGTCAGACAATTCAGAAGCGATTTCTCCCTCAACTTTTTGACTGCAAACACACGCATCAAAGAATTGGAAGAGCAGACTCGCGAATTTTCGCCTAAGGGCGTTGCAATCAGCAATGAATCTTCATGGAAAGAATTCAAAAAACATACTTCCTTCAAAGGAGAGATACTCTGCGGAGAAGAAGGAGTGATAGCTGCGGCGAGTCATCAAGAAAATGAAATTGTCATGCAGGCATTGGTTGGTTTCAGCGGCGTTCTCCCAACTTTGGCGGCAATAGAACAAGGAGCAACTATTGCTCTGGCCAATAAAGAAACACTGGTGAGTGCGGGCTCAATCGTAATGGAATCAGCAAAAAAACGAGGAGTTTCAATTCTAGCAGTTGATAGCGAGCATAGCGCAATACTTCAATGCATGGCAGGCGAAGAACGCTCAATGATTGATAAGATTATTCTCACGGCCTCAGGTGGACCATTCCGTAATCTTGATGCAGATTCCTTTGAAACAATTACCAGGGAGCAGGCATTGAAACATCCCAATTGGGTCATGGGACAAAAAATCACCATTGATTCCGCAACGCTCATGAATAAAGGTTTCGAAGTGATTGAAGCTCGATGGCTGTTCGATCTCTCTCCCGAAAAAATTGATGTCGTCATTCATCCACAAAGCATCATTCACTCCCTCGTGCAATTTGGCGATGCATCCATCAAAGCTCAATTGGGAACACCGGACATGAGAGTGCCAATCCTTTATGCACTCTTTCATCCCGATCGAAGACATGCGGATTTACCCAAATTGGATTTGCTCACTGCAGGAAATCTATCTTTCTTCAAACCGGACACAGAGCGCTTCCCTTGTTTGAGACTTGCCTATGACGCTATGCGCATCGGTGGGACAGCACCGGCTATTCTCAATGCGGCCAATGAAATCGCAGTGCAAAGATTTCTCGAAAACAAGGCAAGATTTTTGCAAATACCCCAAACAATCGAACTTGTGCTTCAATCGATGTCCATTGTGGACTTTCCCACCATAAAGGATATCGACATGGCCGACAAAGAGGCCAGACATTTAGCCGAAGCAATGTTACAATAAATCTTTTTGGGGTGAGTCACACCAAAATGACTTCCGCGTTTATTTGGGGATTGCCTTTCATAATCCGATATTTGCATGTCATGATTTTCCATTTTACCAGAGGCCGCCATACTCCTTGAGACACACTTTGACAGCATCGATGCATTGTAGATTGATGATTTCGTGAATAGTATTTCAAGGAAACATGGAGTTGTAATAAATGGAACATTCAAAAAAACGCATCCTTTGGATAGACGATGAGATCGATCTTCTAAAACCTCATATCATCCTGCTGAATCAGCGTGGCTACGATGTGGAAACCGCCACAAATGGTGAAGATGCCATTGAACTTGCCACAAATCAATCCTATGATCTCATTTTTCTTGATGAATCCATGATGGGTATGTCCGGACTGGAAACATTGTCCGTACTCAAGGATATTGACCCTTCAATGCCCGTTGTAATGGTCACCAAAAATGAGGCTGAGTCTTTGATGGAACAAGCCATAGGCGGAAAAATCGACGACTATCTCACAAAGCCCGTAAATCCCGCGCAGATTTTGGCTGCATGCAAAAAATTCCTTGAGTCGAGAAGAATCACCGAAGCAAAAATCACGCAAGATTATCTGCAAGGATTTTCTGAGATTGCTCGAAGATTGCATGGATTCATGGACTGGTCTGATTGGTTGGATGTTTATCTGAAAATGGTTCATTGGAGCATTGAGCTTGATTTGCATCCGGAATTGGGATTTCATCAAACACTCAAAGATCAATGGCGTGAGTGCAATGCCGAATTCGGAAAATTCGTTGAGAACAATTATGAATCATGGATCAGAGGAGATGATTCTTCGCCATTGTTATCACCACAGATTGCCGACAAATTCGTTCTTCCGAAATTATCCAATGGAAAGCCAACTTTCTTTTTCGTGATAGACTGCATGCGTCTTGATCAGTGGCTTATGATGGAGGAATTGATCAGGCCATATTTCACTGTTCAGAAAGATTATTACTGTTCCATCATTCCCACAGCCACTCCGTATGCGCGCAATGCAATCTTTGCCGGGCTTTTCCCGAATGAGATCAAAAAGCATTATCCTGATTATTGGAAAGGCGATCTGCCCGGAGTGAGTGAACATAGTCAGAATGCACATGAAAAAGAATTATTGGCGGCATTGCTGAAGCGAAGAAGAATACAATTGAAAAATGATTTGTCTTATGTGAAAATCATCGATACCGATTATGGCAAAAAGATTGAACAAGACATTCAGCGTTATGCCAGAAATCATCTTACCGCGATTGTGGTGAATGCCGTGGACATGATAGCGCATTCACGATCAGATTATCCCATTTTGAAAGAAATTGCACCAGATGAATCCGCCTATCGATCACTCACGCAGTCATGGTTCAGGCATTCATCATTTTTGGGCATGCTCCGAACATTGTCGCAGTACAAAGACATCAATATCGTAATCACCACAGACCATGGATCCGTTCGTTGCATGCATGCAGTGAAAGCACACGGTGATCGTGAGACTTCCACAAATTTGCGTTTCAAACATGGAAAGAATGTAAAGTCTGATGCGAAAAATTCAATGACAATCAAATATCCCGATGCATATAAATTACCCGAGCATACAGCTTCAACAAATTATATCATCGCAAAAGAGGATACATATTTTGTGTATCCAACGGATTTCAATCACTATGTTCAAAAATATCGCGACAGTTTTCAGCATGGCGGAATTTCTCTTGAAGAAATGATTTTGCCGGTGATCACTCTTGAACCTCGTTGAGTCCAAAATGGGGCGGACCGCAATGGTCTGCCCCACTTAGTCTTGTCTCACAATTCATAGTTCTACATGGAAGCAGACAGCTACCACTCTCATTCGGAAGAAGAAACACGCATGATAGGCAAACAATTTGCCGAAAAACTCAGTGCGGGTGAAATCATCACATTGGAAGGTGATTTAGGAGCCGGAAAAACAGAATTCGTCAGAGGTGTATGCGCTTATTTTTCCGTACATGACATTGTGTCCAGTCCGACATTCACGATCATGAATCAATATACAGGCACAAAACCCGATGGTTCTGAAATCGCTTTGTATCATGTGGATTTGTACCGAATTCAAGATGCCAAAGAATTGATGGAAATAGGTTTTTCTGAGTGCATGCATGATGCACAAGTGGTCAAATTTGTTGAGTGGCCTGAAAAGGCGGGTTCAACCATGCCCGCAATAGACTGGAAAGTACTCATCAAGACAATGCCTGAACATGAGGAAGAACGAGTGATCAACATAGAATATCTTGGAAAAAACCGTTGATTGACACGCATGCTCACATAGATGCCGATGCATTTGACGAAGATCGGGCGGAGATGATTCAAAGGGCCTTCGATGAAGGGGTGGAAGCCATCATCATTCCTGCAATTGAACCAAAGCGTTTCCAAGGTGTGCTTGATATTTGCGAAAGTCATCAAACAGTGTATTGTGGAATGGGCGTTCATCCGCACAATGCAAATGATTTCAATCAAGAAGCAGAAACACTGATCTTGAATTCAATGGTGCATCAGAAAGTGAAAGCGGTTGGAGAAATCGGCTTGGACTATTACTACGATTTTGCACCGAAAGATGTCCAAAAGAAAGTATTCCGCAGACAACTTGCCATCGCAAAGGAATGCGGAAAACCCGTGATCATACATAATCGCGACTCAGATGCAGACCTCATTGAAATTTTGAAACAAGAACAAAATGGTGAACTCACCGGAGTTCTTCATTGTTTCTCATCTGACTTGCAAACACTGCACACTGCATTGGATTTAGAATTTCACATTTCCTTCACCGGAAATATCACCTTTAAAAAGAGTATGCTTGATGAGATAGTAAAGGCCACTCCTTTGTCGAGAGTCATGATTGAAACCGATTCACCATACATGACACCGGTACCTCATCGCGGCAAAAGAAATGAGCCGGCATTTGTGCGATTCATCGCGCAAAAAATTGCAGACATACATCAAGTTTCACTAGAGGAGATCATTACCATGACAACACGCAATGCAAAGTCCTTGTTCGGACTCACACTCATGCTTTTTGGGC
>JBJTFZ010000131.1:0-6233 GCA_046093685.1 bacterium | reverse complement strand
TAGCACCACTTCCCACTACAGAAGAAGAACCACCCATTTCAATTTCTACTTTTTGCCCGGGTATTATCGGAATGGAAGCAAGGTCAAAAACACCGGTTTGCGTCGAGTTTAAAGGAATCCCATCCAAAACAATGATATTTCTCAATGGACCCAAGCCTCTGATGGAAACCATATTCAAAGATCCCGGACCTCCAAAATCCCTTAGTTCAACAGATGGAAACAATAAGGAAAGAGACTGCATGCGATTATTCCCTAATATCGCACCTATATTTCCCGATAATGACTTTTTTACAATATTTTTGCCAAGTTGTATTAATTCAACAGGTTTTGTTGCTTCTTTGGTCAATGGCGGAACTTCAAATCGAGGGATAGAGTCATGATCAAGTGTGGATGAGGCTAGGGCACAATTATCCGAGAAGACATAGCAAATAGTAAAAGTCAGGGCTACAAAAATGAACCTGTTCAATGCATGAGAAGCAAAAAAACCGTATATTTGTCCTCGTGATTGGGTCTTCTCGGCAGAAGCCCCTTTTTTGTTTCTATGGATTGTTGACATACACCCATGCCATTGGAATTACCCGGTGAAATTCATTCAATATTGGAATCTGCTTGTTCAAAACAACATGCAACCTTGATTGATGCGATACTTCGTGGGACCAAAGAACGCATGATATTGGAATTATTTGTCGACACTCCGGAGGGAGTTACACTTGAACAATGCGAGAGCATTAATCGATTGCTTCTTGCCGAGTCAGAGAATAATCCCTTTTTGGATGCCATCAGGAGTATCGAGGTCTCCTCACCCGGAGTGGACAGACCATTGCAATATTGGTGGCAATATCCCAGAAACATTGGGAGAATACTTGATTTGACCTTTGTAAAAGAGGGTATTTCAACCAATGGCTCATTCATTCTTTTGTCTGCCGATGAACACGGCATTCAATGCAAAGAGCATTCAAAATCTCGGAAATCAAGCAAAGACGAAAATACGACATTCTCTCTACCCTATTCAGAAATTCAAAAAGCAATTGTAACTGTACAGTATAGATAATTGCTCAGATAGTATCACAAATCACAAATCATAACCATGGCACGCCGTAAAGTCAAACCCAAGTACGACAAAAAGCTAATCATTGAAGCATTTGCGGAAATGGCACGCGAAAAAAGCATTGACAAAGACCTTCTCCAAGGGATGCTTGTCGAAACGCTCTCCATGCTCATCCGTAAAAAGTATGGGCAGGAGGCAAATTTTGATATCGTTGTTAACATGGACAAAGGTGATTTGGAAATCTATCTCATGCGGACGATTGTGGAGGAAGTGGAAGACCCTTCATTGGAAATTTCATTGAAAGAAATTACAAGCCGATCCGGTGAAGAGTATGAAATTGGTGATGAATTCATCGAAGAGATCACTTTGGAAAACATCTCCGATAATTTTGGAAGACGTTTGATTGCTTTGGCCACACAGACGCTAGGGCAACGTATTCGCGATGTAGAGAAGGACAATGTATTCAATGAATTCAATGAAAAAGTCGGTGAAATCATTGTTGGTGAAGTATATCAAGTACGCCCCGGCAGCTTGCTTGTGATGCACAACAAAACCGAAATGCGCATGCCTCGTGAAGAACAAATTCACAATGAGCGCTACAAAAAGAACATGTCCGTAAAAGCGATCATCAAAGAAGTAAGAAGAATGCAAGGGAGCGGAACACCTGACATCATTTTGTCCAGGGCAGCCGATGAATTCCTTGCACGATTATTCGAAATCGAAATTCCGGAAGTATATGATGGAATCATCGAAATAAAGTCCATCGCACGCGACCCGGGCGAAAGAGCCAAGGTGGCTGTCCTCTCTTATGATGAGCGAGTTGATCCCGTGGGTGCATGCGTTGGAATGAAAGGCATTCGTATTCATTCAATCGTTCGTGAATTGAACAATGAAAATATTGATGTCATTGAATATTCATCGGATCCCAAAGTTTTCATTGCAAAAGCTTTGGCACCTGCTCGCATTCGTGATATCGTCGTATCTCCCGAAACTCGTTCAGCAACAGTTGTTGTTCCTGATGATCAGGTATCACTAGCCATTGGACGAAATGGACAAAATGTTCGCCTTGCATCCAAATTGACCGGTTTTAACATCACTCTTATCAAAGAAGGCGGTGAAGACATCGAGTTGATTGAATTCAGAGATGAAATCGGCAAAGAAATGTATGAGAATATCATCAATCTTGGAATCGATACTGCACGAGAATTCCTTGATGCAGACATTTACGATTTGCTTGCAATTCCCGGCATGACCAAAAACACATTGCTTGAAATAAGAGATATCATTCTCTCTGAATTCGAAGAACAAGAAAGACCTGAGATTCGTGATGCAATACTAGTTGCAAACACATTTCCTGATGAAACTTCTGCTGATAATCAAACAGATGAATCAACGGAACATCAGGAGTAATTCCAAAACTCCAAAAATTTTTGGAATAAGATTTTTTTTTAACATTCAACCATAGGTTGTATGCCAGCATCTAAAGGAACACGATTATTCAAGCTTGCCTCCCAAATCAATATCGGGAAGGACGCGATTGTTGAATTTCTTCAAGGGAAGGGGTTCACGGTTGAAAATAAACCAACATCCGTTTTAACAGACGAGATGGTGGACGTCGTCATGGACAAATTTGCCCGTGAAGCAAAAGCAGCCGAGAAACAAAGGGAAAAGCTTGAGAAATATCATCATGCACGGAATCCTGAAAAGGGCGATTCCGACGATGTAGCAACAGATGCAATTTCCGAAACCGAAACAATTACTGAGCCTCAGCCAACTGAGACTGTAGTGACAGAACCATTAACATCTTCAGTCACTGAGGAACCTGAAATAGCTGAAGCACAGTCACCAAAAAAATCTTCCAAGAAAAAAACGCAGACCAAAGATGAAGTTGAGCCTTCGGAGAAGAAAGAGGTTATTGAAACCGAAGTCATGACCGAGTCAATTGAAGCAACACCGGAACCAATTCAAGAGGTTATTGACGAGCCTGCGGTGGAACCCGTCAAAAAAACCGAAGAAGATTCTCAAGAACCAAAGAAGAAAAGAAAAAAACGCATTAATGAAGTTGAATATGAAGCCGGTTCAATGCCTCAATTGCGAGGATTGACCGTTGTTGGAAAGATTACTGTTCCCTCTCGTCAAGAAGAAGGTGGTCGATATGGCAGACCTGACAGAAATGCCAAAAGAGGCGATCGTCCACAGCAAGGGGAAAGAAGAGATGATGATCGTAGGCAGAACAGACAAGGCAATCAACAAGGCAATCAACAAGGCAATCAGCATTCTATTGGAGAAAGACTTAGAGCAAAGGGTCAAGAAGAAGGTCTCGGCTTAGCACCTGCAAAGAAAGAAGAAGATGCGGACAAAGGAGTAAAGAAAAATTTCCGTCCTGCACCTCCGAAAGATGCCAAAGGATTGGATAAAAAGAAAAAGAAGAAAAAATCAATTCGTGAAACCATCACGGAAGAAGATGTAACGAGAGCCATTCGGGAAACATTGTCCGGAATGGAAGATTCCGGGTCGGGCTTCAAAACAAAACTCAAGCAAAAGAAAAAGCTTGAACGCGAAGAAAAAGAAGCACGGAGAATTGAAGAGATAGAACGCGAGAGTACAATTCTCAGGCTCACTGAGTTCGTAACAACGGCAGATCTTGCCGCATTGATGGGTACCACAGCGGCAGAAATCATCGTGAAGTGTATGTCTCTTGGATTGATGGTAAGCATCAATCAGAGGCTCGACAAAGATACCATCACGCTCATAGCGGATGATTATGGATTCCAAGTTGAGTTTCTTGATGAGCAAGCAGCACAAGAAATCACCGACATAGAAGATGCAGAAGACACACTTCTTCAAAGACCACCGATTGTAACAATCATGGGTCATGTGGATCATGGCAAGACATCTCTTCTTGATTATATCCGCAAGACAAATGTTGTGGCGGGTGAATCCGGTGGGATCACTCAGCATATCGGTGCCTATCATGTCGATTTACCCGATGGAAGAACCATCGCTTTCTTGGATACTCCGGGTCACGAGGCATTTACGGCCATGCGTGCTCGAGGTGCACAGGTTACCGATATCGTGGTTCTTGTGGTAGCTGCTGATGACAATGTGATGCCTCAAACAATTGAAGCAATCAGTCATGCCCAAGCTGCAAATGTTCCAATCGTTGTTGCATTGAACAAAATCGATAAAGAAGATGCGAATCCCGATAAAGTCAAACAACAATTGGCCGACCGCGGTGTATTGGTTGAAGATTGGGGTGGAAAATATCAATGCGCAGAAATTTCAGCAAAAAAAGGCATCAATATCGATGGATTGATGGAAAAGATTTTGTTGGAAGCTGAATTATTGAATCTGAAGGCAAATCCTAATAGGATTGCGAGAGGCACAGTGATTGAATCACATCTCGACAAAGGAAAGGGCGTACTCGCTTCCGTTATGGTTCAAAAAGGAACCCTAAAAGTTGGCGATGCATTTGTGGCCGGAATATATTCCGGAAGAGTTCGTGCAATGTATGATGAACGCGGACATCGTGTAGAATCCGCAGGTCCATCCGTCCCTGTACAAGTTTCAGGTTTTGATGGTGCGCCTCAGGCCGGTGATTTGTTCGCTGTACTGGAGAATGAAGCAGAATCAAGAGCTATAGCCACCAAAAGGCAACAACTCAAGAGAGAGCAGCAATTCAAACAAATGCGCCCCATCACTCTCGACGAGATTTCGCAAGATATTCTCCGTGGTGGCACAAAAGAATTACGACTCATCATCAAAGGTGATGTTAGTGGATCTCTTGAAGCACTTTCAGACTCATTGCAAAAGCTCTCCAGAGATGAAGCAAAAGTCACCATACTTCACAAAGGTGTTGGACCTATTTCCGAATCCGATGTAATGCTTGCAACCGCTTCAAGCGCTGTCGTCATTGGTTTCCATGTTTCACCAACTTCACAAGCTCGGAAGTCGGCTGAATCGGAAGGTGTGGACATACGCTTGTACACAATCATTTATGACTGCATCAATGAAATTCAAATGGCTCTTGAAGGCTTGCTCTCCCCAGAGATCAAAGAAGAAATTACGGGAACAGCAGAGATTCGCCAAGTATTCAAAATCAGCAAAATTGGTACCGTTGCAGGTTGCTATGTAACTTCAGGAAAAATCAACAGGAATGATAGAGTCCGAATTTTGCGTGACGGCTTCCCTGTTTACAATTCAACATTGTCTGCATTGAAGAGATTCAAAGACGATGTGCGTGAAGTGGACACAAATTATGAATGTGGAATGAGCATCAACGGATTCAATGATATACAAGTTGGTGATATCGTTGAAGCATATAAGCAGGTCGAAGTGAAAAGGAAATTGAGTTAAGATGTCAATCCGAACAGAAAAAGTTGCATCCGTTATTTTGGAAGCACTATCAGAACCACTGAGAAAGATTGCTTCGGAAATCAATGCAGGACTTATTACTGTTACATCCGTCAAGATGTCACCAGATTTGCAAATTGCAAAGGTATATGTCAGTTGCATCGGCGGAAAAGCTTCAATAGCCGATGTTCTTCAAGCCGTGGATGCCGATAAATCTGCAATTCGACGCCATGTCGCACATGCTGTTCAATTGCGTTTCGCTCCGGAATTCCGATTCTATCGTGATGAAACCATGGATGCAATGGAGCAGATTCAGTCTTTGGTGGAACAAACCAAAAGAAATGACAGACTGCGTGATGAACAATCTCCTGAATGATTGACTGATCATCACTATCTGACCTGGTTATCTCACCTAGTACACATATAATGAACATCCTCACATCACACTCTTTGCATTCCATCAAAACATGGCATGATGAAGCTCTGGAAAAGGGTGCTGTTATTTTGATTGATAAAGATTCCGAATGGACTTCATTTGATGTCGTCGCAAAACTTCGTAGAATTTTGGGGATTAAAAAAATTGGTCATGCAGGCACACTCGATCCCCTTGCAACTGGATTATTGATAGTATGCGTTGGAAGACCGGCCACAAAACTCATTTCTGAATTTCAAAATTCGTCAAAAACATATCTGGCCACCATCAAGCTCGGCGCTTCCACAATTTCATATGACTGTGAAACGCCGGAATCAGAATTCGCAGATATCCCTAATGAACTAACCAATGAATCCGTGAATGCGGCATTACAGTCATTTCTCGGTGAATCCAAACAAG
>JBJTFZ010000130.1:0-2390 GCA_046093685.1 bacterium | reverse complement strand
TTATCACTCAATCCAGGTATATTCGGAATCAAACAACATACTCCTCTAATAAGCAAATCAATAGATACACCTTTTTGAGATGCTTTATACAAGGCATCGATAATATCACGATCAACCAATGCATTCATCTTGGCAATGATTCTTCCCGGATTTTCTTTTGTTGATAATGAGGTTTCCCTTGAGATAAGGTCCAAGATATCATTTCGTAAATGATGAGGTGCCACCGAAAACCGATCCCAATGCTCATGATGAGAATATCCTGTGAGCATGTTGAATAGATGAATTGCATCATTTACAAAGTCTTCTCTGCTCGTAAAGTAACCGATATCTGTGTATAATCGAGAAGTGGTTACATTATAATTTCCGGTGCTTAAGTGAAGATATGTCCGAATCTTATGTTCTTTTCTGACAGCCATTGCAATTTTACTATGAATCTTTAAACCTAATACCCCGTATACAACATGAACACCCACATTTTCAAGCTCTTTTGCCCAGTTGATATTGTTTTCTTCATCAAAGCGGGCTCGCAATTCAACAAAAGCTGTAACCTGCTTACCATTCACTGCAGCAGTTTTTAGTGCTTCGATCACCGGTGAAGAGCCACCGGCACGATATAAAGTTATTTTGATTGCCAATACATTTGGATCCGTTGCGGATGATTGAAGAAAACGCACCACGCTTGATGTGAATGAATCAAAAGGATGATGAACAAGTATGTCTTTCTTTTTTATTGATTCAAACATTTCGTCCGAAGTCCCCATAAATTCCTGATACTGTCTTGAAAGGAAAGGTGCATCTTTCAATTGAGGTCGATCCAATTTGTAAAAGGTATAGAAGTCACTCATATTTAAGGGGATATGCGTCAAATACACATCTTCTTGCGTCAATTCAAGTGCATTTGTAAGCATGGTCACAACTTCAGGAGATGTTGATGCTTCTACCTCAAGGCGAACAGCATCGGTACCCCATCGCCTATGGCGGACTTGCTCGGCAATTTCATTCATTAGATCTTCTGCTTCATCATATGCTATATCCAAATCAGCATCTCTAGTAACTCGAAAACAATGAGATTCTTGAATTGTGAATCCGGGAAACAAAATATCAGCATGTTCTTGTATGATTTTTTCAAGCAAAACAAAGGATTGATGACTCGGATGAATATTGATTCCGACAAGTCTGCTTAGTATAGGAGGAACTTGTAGCACTGCTACTTTTGAAGTGACTTTTTTATGATCAGTCAATAAGAAGACAATATTCAGAGATCTGTTGAGTAATCTGGGGAATGGGTGTCCGGGATCGATGGCAAGTGGAGTGAGAACAGGTAGAATATCAGTTACAAACAAACTTTTCACATAAGCAGCATGACCTTCATTCAAATCAGATAAATCAACAATTTTGATTCCTTGTTTTGACATCGCTGTTAGTACTTCATTGTTGAAACACAATTCATGTTCTTCAATGAGAGGAAGAAGTGAAGCTCTTATATTTTTTAATTGATCTTTTGCTTGCAAACCATCAGCTGAAAGTTCAGAACTGTTTTGAAGATATTGTTCTTTCAAGCCACTAACCCTAATCATGAAAAACTCATCAAGATTCGTAGTAAAAATGATGAGAAACTTCAATCGCTCCAAAAGGGGATGATGGTCATTTTTTGCTTCTTCCAGAACTCTTTTATTAAACTGTATCCATGCCAGTTCTCTATTGATATATCTGTTATGGTGAATATGTTGGTCAGATTCCAATTGAAAAGCACCGAATTGTAAATAATGGCTAAAAATATGACATAGAGTCATTTGGAACAAGTCATTTTCTCATAATAAATGGCATACACTTGTATAAATATGAGTCGTCATGAAAATTCTTGATAATATGTCTTACAATCACCGTTTGATCAATCAACTCCGGTAGCTGAGGGATAGTAATAATGGAATGCTCTGATATCAACTCTCCATGAATTAGATTTTCTAAAAATACACCCGATTCCGAAAAAACATCACATGAATATATCGCCAATTCAAATGGCTGTTGAACTTCAATTTCATTACATTCTAACTTACCTTGTTTGCAGTGAATGATTTCAAATGACCGCACATTATTATTTGTGTCATTTACTCCATGATTGTCTTCGCCGGGAGTTGCACCTCTATTATTTGTTGAAGGTTTCCACTCTGATCTTGATGATGAATGATATTCCAAACTTCGTGTTTCAACCCACTCTTTGTAGTATGAGAGCAACTCCGAATAATTCAAGCTATCAATGATGTAATTGTTATGGTCTAAAAGCTTAATTGTCGAACCGCCATCAGGGAGTGAAAACCCATTTGATTGTATCAAAATGGCTTGTTTATCTATAAAGGGGAGAGTATCTGCTGATATAATCAGAAATCTAT
>JBJTFZ010000129.1:0-7967 GCA_046093685.1 bacterium | reverse complement strand
TGTGAATTAAGCACTCTGAAAGTTGGAAGAAGCGCTTCTCAGCTGAAAGCTGTACGGATGAACCCCGCTAATTCGCAACTCATTGTTCGATATGTTATGACTGAAAGAAGGCCTGCACATTTTTCATGCATCAATGCGGTGGGGCAAATTCTGCATTCATTCACTATACCTGTTCAAGAACCCGGTGAACACGAAATCTTGATTCCAGTGAATGAATTGGCAATCGGAATGTATGCCTTGATCTTTGAATCAGGTGAACATGCCGAATCATCATTATTCACAATCATGGAATGATGATGAAAAAACACACCATTATTTCATTGATGATCATCCTAGGCATGTCCGGATCTATTGCATTGTCGCAAACAGGAGTGTATACATTGTATAATCCCATTCATGCCGGTTTTGGCGTGATTACGGGTTATAATTCATATTCCACGAATGGGACGCTTCGTTGTCTCGGAGATCCTTCTTGCCCCACATATCAATCCGGATCAGGATTGAAAATTGGAATGATGAGTTCTGTGGAATGGATGCCGAATGCATGGGGAATGAGAGCGCAGTTCGGATTTACAAGTAACACTGCATCTATGTCTGTCACTGATGATCAAGCACGAGTGAAAAATGGACAAGGAGCTATTGTTCCACTTGTACGAAAACATGACTTGGATGCTTCGCTTTCTGCATTGAATTTGGACATTGGTTTACAAACATCATTTGGAAACACAAGATTATTCTTCGGTCCCAATTTTAGTATGCTTTTGAGTCCCTCATGGACAAGCAGTTCCACTCTTCTCTCTCCAAGTAATGTAACATTTCAGTCCGGTAAGAGAGATACGACATTCATCGACGAAGAAATTCCCGCAGTAAATTCCCTGCAGTTTGGATTGCACTTAGGCATCGGACATCATGTTCCCTTGAATACATCAATGGTATTGGTTCCTGAATTGTCTGCCTCCATTCCTTTCAATGCCATCAGATCGGCATCTGATTGGAAACAAACTTCATTCATGTTTGGGATTTCACTTCGCTGTGGAACAGGTGCAGTCAAGGAAGAAGTCCTGAGAAGGGTTGAGTTGATTGACACCGTGGAAGTCAATGTTAAAAAGAGAATTGGAACCGTATTCATAGAAGGCAAGCCTTCGATAATGAAAGAATTGGAAGAATTTGAGACGCATAAAGTTTTGACGGAAACAACTTCAAGAACGGATACCATTCAGATTGGTCTTCCTCCAAAGCAATCTCCAAAACCAATGATTGCCGTGTATCCAACAAATGATGTTCAGCAAGGGAGCCTCAAAGAAATAATGGTGAAAGGACAATTGGTCACGGAAGCATTTCCAATATTGCCGATGGTTTTTTTTTCTGAACTTGGATCTGAAATCCATTCCCGCTATAGGCAATTGCGTACAATCGAAGGGTTTAATGCAGATGATCTCGAGCCATTGGTGTCAGAACAACACAAAGACATTTTGAATATCATTGGTGAGAGGTTAAATCGTAATCCAAAGGCAACAATTCAATTGCAGGGGTATAGCGATCCAGTAACCGAGAAATCGGATTGTTCTCTTGCGGAAAAAAGAGCCATGACAATCAAAGAGTATTTGGCGAATGTCTGGAATGTGGATCGTTCTCGAATGATGATACGAACTAATAGAAGATTGTGCATGCCTGAAAATCCCACCATGAGTAGAAATCAAATGGGATATGAAGAGAATAGGCGTATTGAAATAACATCGGACACAAAAGAAATCTTGTCACCCGTGATTCGAACACGATATGTTGAACTCATGGAATATGCACCACAAGAATTTCATGTGAATACCCAAGGAACAAAAGGCGAAGAATTACTTTCATGGAATGCAAGCTTACAACTGAGTGATTCTTTGCTCATCGCAAAAGACGGTTCCGCCATTCCTGAATGGTTTGCAATTCCTATTAGCAAAGAGCATGCTCGACTGATGCAGAAATCCACTGCATCTGCTACCACTGTGTCAATGATTGTTCAGGATTCGGAGGGAGAAGTTGGCAGCGTAATGACAGAGATTCCAATTCGAAGAGATACCACCAATCTTGCAATACAGCGATTGTCACTGATGCATTTTCCGGTTCAACAGGCAACATTGGACAAGCAGGGAAAAAGTGCGATCATTGATTTTTTGAAAGACTTGGAAGACAATGCATCGATAAGCATTATCGGGTATAGCGATAATCTAGGCAATGCACAATCCAATATGGAATTATCAAAAGAAAGAGCCGAGACGGTGCATCGGTATATCCAAAGCATCAAACCGAAGGCCAATATCATCAAAGTAGATGGATTGGGTGCAACTGCGCTTCCACCCGGCATACAATCTCATGAATTACCTGAAAGTAGATTTTTAAGTAGAACGGTGCAGATTGAAATCATTCGTACATGGAAACATTGAACATGCAAGACATTCGTTTGACGCAATTCAGTCATGGAGCAGGATGTGGTTGCAAGATTTCACCTGCAATTTTGGATGTCATTCTTCAAACGAATGAAGCCATGCCTCATACCGGAAACTTGATAGTGGGGAACAGTTCCAGAGATGATGCAGCCGTCTATGATTTGGGGAATGGAACCGCACTGATCAGTACAACGGATTTCTTCATGCCAATTGTAGATGATCCATATTCCTTCGGAAAAATTGCTTCCGCCAATGCAATCAGCGATGTTTATGCAATGGGAGGAACACCAATCCTCGCCATTGCAATACTTGGTTGGCCGGTTGAAACATTATCCCCTGAAATTGCGAAGATTGTCATCGAAGGAAGTAGGGCAATGTGTGCTGAGGCAGGTATTGCTCTAGCGGGTGGACATTCCATTGACTCACCCGAACCAATATTCGGTCTTGCCGTAAACGGAATCGTGAAGATAGAACATCTCAAGCAAAATACCGGAGCGAGGCCGGGTGATGTATTGTATCTCACAAAACCACTTGGCATCGGCATACTCACGACAGCAGAAAAAAAGTCCATGCTTCATGAACAGCATCGCTCTTTGGCTTCTTCGTGGATGATGCGGCTAAACTCAATTGGAAAAGAACTATCCTTGATATCCGGTGTGCATGCTCTGACCGATGTGACGGGTTTCGGACTGCTTGGTCATTTGGCTGAGATGTGCGAGGGAAGCAAAGTAGACGCAGAATTACATTGTTCCGAAATTCCAATATTGGATGGTGTGATCAACTATTGTGAACAAGGATGCATACCAGGTGGGACGCATCGCAATTGGAAGAGTTATGGACATAAAGTGGACATGAATGATGATGCAATGAGACATATACTTTCAGATCCTCAAACAAGTGGTGGATTATTGATTGCGGTAGATCCAAATCATGCCGATGAAGTGGAACTCATGATTCAAAATCATATTCCCGACATGCAATGCAAACCAATTGGAAAATGTGTTGAGCATCGAGTAGAACAGAAAAGGATTCGTGTATCATGAATCCGGAATCTGCCATTGAAGTTAAGCAGGAAGGACATCGATTTGATGTTGTTGACATCATCATAGGTATTATGCTTGCTTTATCCATGGCTTTGTTTCTTCGTGTCATGATTGGAGAAATCATGTTCATTCCGAGTAAAAGCATGGAACCCACATTGTTGACGGGGGATAATATATTGGTTTCAAAAATCGCATACTCGATTGGTCCTTCGGGTGAACTATTCGGACTCAATGTCCCCGATGATATACGGTTATGGTTTTCCCAACCGGTAAAGCAGGACATCATTGTGTTCAGACCTCCGAAATCAGTGACGAATTCCACCATGAAAAATCCGCTTTTCGTCAAACGCATCATTGCAGGGCCGAGAGATGAGCATCCTATCACGGGAGATGTGATTCCCGCAAAAGGGATGGTGATTTCATCTTCTTCAATTTTGGCTTCAATGCTTGCGATGATTGGCGATCCCGGAACCAAAAGCGACTCCGTCTATATTGTCGGTGAAGATTATTATTATGTATTGGGTGATAATAGAAATGCAAGTTATGATTCCAAAGACTGGGGTTTGGTTCCTCGATCTTCCATCATTGGCAAAGCCGTGATGATACTTTGGTCGAATGACATAGATTCATCGGGTTCAAAAACTTCATTACGATTTTCCCGACTCTTCCAATTCTGTAGGTGAACTTACCATGAACATTGAATTTTATGGTGCTGCAAGAACGGTAACCGGCTCACAGCATCTTCTAACGATTGGTGACCATAAGATTTTATTGGATTGTGGCCTCTTCCAAGGAAAAAGAAGTGAAGCTCAGGAGTTTAATCGTAATCTTCATTGGGATCCATCAGCAATTGATGCCGTCATTCTCTCGCATGCACACATAGATCATTCAGGAAATTTACCGACGCTTGTCAAGCATGGATTCAAGGGCTCGATATATTCAACACCGGCAACTCGAGATTTATGCGCAGTGATGCTCGTGGACAGTGCAATGATTCAAATGAAAGATGCCGAACATCTGCTCAAGCATCGTGGCGAGCATATCGAACCACTGTATGATATCAATGATGTTGCAGACACACTTGATAAGTTTGATCCAATCTCTTATAGAAAAACATTCTCGCCGGTTCCCGGAGTGCAAGCAACATTTTATGATGCCGGACATCTCCTTGGATCCGCTGCAATAGTCATTGAATGGGAGGAGCATGATACAAAGCAACGGTTATTGTTTACCGGTGACATTGGAAGAAACAATCGACCGATTTTGAAAGACCCCGATACGATTGGTGATGTTGATTATATCATCAGTGAATCAACCTATGGTGGAAGGCTTCATGAAGTGGAACAGGATCTTGAGCGAAATCTGCTTTCCATCATTCACGATGTATTGGATAAACAAGGAAAATTATTGATTCCTGCTTTCAGTGTTGGTAGAACTCAGGAACTGATTTGGTATCTCAACAATCTCTATAATAGAGGACTGCTCCCACGAATCGATGTTTTCGTTGATTCTCCACTTGCCATTCGTGCAACCGATGTGTTTCGTATGCATCCTGAATGTTTTGACAATGAGACTCGAACAATGCTCTATGCCGATGAAGATTTGTTTTCATTCCCCGGAATTTCTTATGTGCGAGATGCACAAGAGTCAAAGCGAATCAATTCGTTCAAGAAACCGGCAATTATCATTGCCGGAAGCGGAATGTGTGAATCGGGAAGAATTCTCCATCATTTGGCACATTCAATAGAGAAAGAATCCACCACGATACTCTTCTTGGGTTATAATGCGCCATATACACTAGGAAGGAAAATACTTGATGGCAACAAAGAGGTTCGAATTTTTGGCAATTATTTCAATGTTCGAGCCACCGTGCATGAACTCCCCGGATTAAGCGGACATGCTGACCATGCAGGCATGGTTCAATATCTTTCAGATCGGACAATTTCAACCGTAAAAGAGGTATTTTTGGTGCATGGAGAATTGCAGGCTCAGGAACACCTTGCAAAGTCTCTCACAGATGCCGGATTTACCTCCATCACCATTCCGGAACGAGGAACGGTGATCACACTATGACTGTTTTCCATACATAATGATACTGTGCACTACTATGAATTCTTTGACTCACTCCGCCGAACAACGCATTCGCAGAATACGGAAAGACATGAAAGCTTCAAAGATGGATGCATTGCTTATCAATCATCTTCCATCCATACGCTATCTCACCGGATTTTCCGGTTCGAGCGCTTTGCTCATAATCAAACATGATGCATTGTTCTTCTTGACAAATGATTTGTATGAAATGCAAATCAAGAATGAAGTATATCAGCTGAAAGGTTTGACAACAATCATCACGAGAAGTTTCATTGGTGAAATGGCCTCGCGCAAGGTGCTGTCCAAAGTGAAGCAGTTGGGTATTTCCGAAGGTAGCATGACTTATGCCATGCATAAAGCATTGTCAACCGCATTTCCCAAAGTGAAAACAGTTTCAGATTCCGGCATGGTGCAAAAAGTGAATATCACGAAAATGCCCCATGAACTGGAGCATATCAGAAAAGCCGCCAAAATTGCCACCAAAGTGTTTCAATCAATCATCAAAGAAATCAAACCGGGAATCACGGAAGCGGATCTTGCCGCCGAGATTTCCTATCAAGGCAGAAAAGCCGGAGCAGAAAAAGAATCCTTCGACATCATTGTTGTTTCGGGTGAGCGTAGCGCAATGCCTCATGGTCGTGCGACCAATAAAAAATTGAAAAAAGGTGATGCAATCACTATGGACTTTGGCTTTTATGTGGAGGGTTTCGCTTCAGACATGACAAGAACCGTCTTTGTAGGCAAGGCAAGTGAGCGTCAAAAGTTGGTGTACAATACCGTGCTCGAAGCCGTGGAAACTGCCAATGATGCGGCAAAAGCAGGAATCGATTGCAAAAAATTGGATGGAATAGCCAGAACCATCATAGAAAAAGCAGGATTTGGGGAGTTTTTCCGCCATTCTCTCGGGCATGGGCTCGGCATTGAAGTGCACGAGTTTCCAAGAATTTCTAGAGAAGCAGGAGGCGAGAAAGTGCCGAAAGGAGCAGTAATCACCATAGAACCCGGCATTTATCTCCCCGGCGAATTTGGGGTTCGCATAGAAGATGATCTGCACATTGCAGGAAAAGGCGCAGAAGTGTTAACTTTGGCGTCTAAACAACTCCTTGAATTGTAAAGAGTTCAAGTTTTATCATGCAATGATGATCGGTCAGATTCGTTTTTCCTGCCCGGCCATCATGTTTTTCGTTTCAATATCGGAGTAGATGTAATCCATGAGAAGAGCACTCTCATTGTTGATGTGCATGAGTCTCGGACTCCTGTTCATCACTAACTACACGCAAGCGCAGAAATCCAAAACCACCAAAGGTACTGCCAAACCAATAGCACAGAAAAATCCAGTAGTGATGCAAATCGGACCTGAATCCGTCACTTTTTCTGATCTCGAACAAGCATACAAACGCAATATGAATCGGAAAAACATACAACTTTCTGAGGTCAAGAAAGACAGTGTTATGGACTTCGTTCGTTTATATACAAATTATCGTTTGAAGGTCCTTGATGCTTTCGGAAGAAAATTGGATCAAGACTCTGCGGTAAAAGCAGACATCGAACAAAATAGAAGACTTCTTGCCGACAATTATCTCTTTGAAAAGAAAATCGTTGAACCAACGATTGAACAAATGCTTCAAAGAAGAAAAAGAGAATTGCAAATAGCAATCATTTTTGTTGAGCGCCCGATTGATACCGTGAAGGCATGGGAAAAAGCCCAAAGACTTCTTGCTATTGTAAAAGCAGGAGCAGATTTCGAGAGAATAGCTCGTGATTCATCCGAAGACCGCGAAACCGGAAACAAAGGTGGATTATTGCCATTTATTACGAGTGGGAGAATTCTGCGAGCCGTGGAAGATGCAGCCTATGCAACCCCGGCCGGACAAGTTCATCCCAATATCGTTATTGGAAAAGGTGGATATTTTATTGTGAAGACTTTGAAGAATGATCTTCGAATCAAAATCAAAGGAAGTCATATTCTTGCCTTTATGTCCAATCCAAATGATTCTGCACAGGCAATCGCCAAAGCAGATAGTCTCTTGACATTGATTCGCTCCGGTGCTTCCTTTGCCAAACTCGCAAAAGAGAATTCCGATGATGCATCAAGCAAGGAGAAGTCAGGATCTCTTGGAGGATGGTATACTCGTTCCAAAGGAATGGAAGGTGGATCGGGAGATATTCTTCATCCTGCATTCGAATCAGCTTTATATGCCCTGAAGGATGGAGAAATTTCCGGAAAAGTATGGACCGATTACGGTATTCACATCATCAAGCGCGATTCAACAAAAGAAGTTGATTTGGAGGAAGACCGCGATGGATTGAAGAGGGAATACAAGAGAATTTACTTCGAGGAAGACAAGCGTCGCTTCATTGATTCACTCAAATCAGCTTATGGTTGGAATGTCAATACATC
>JBJTFZ010000128.1:0-4484 GCA_046093685.1 bacterium | reverse complement strand
GAATTTCAACCATGTCCATCAATCTATTTCCCTTAATACGAGGTAATAGCAATTTCTTTCCTGATGCAGAAATTAACTCATGCAGTTGAACAGTGGAAACTTCATCGCCAAATGAACAATAGGAACAAATGCTCGTGGCGGATTGAAAAAAGGGTTGCCGCACAAGGGAATCAATAATTCGCATGGAATAATTTTCCCTGTCATTGACAGACAATTGAGAGCGTTTTGAGGAATACAATCTCCGCAATTCATTCTTATGGTCTTTGACCGATGAATATTCAGACATAATCATCCGTAGATGTGGGAAACTCTGATTGGGAATAGAAATGCAATGCGCTAAATTAGCGAAGCAGCAATCAAATCATTCCATGATTTTTTCCAAATGAAAGAAGATCATTCATTCCAAGGTGGCGGGCAAACCCTTGGAGACATGATACATTTGCCTGGTATTTCAATCAGACCTCCCTTTGCTTTCCGAACAGGGCAATTGCATTTTTTGCATAAACTCTCTGCACGATTATTGCAACAGGATAATTATCATCTTGGAGTCTTCGTTCCGGGATATGGGAAAACGATTACCGCTTTGGCTTCATTCGTGATTGCTCGTCATCTAAAAAAAGCACAAAAGTTGATTGTGTTCGTGCCTCGAGGAAATCTACGGGATCAATACGCAGATGCAAAAGAATTGTCGAATGTATTACGCAATCTCGGTGCGCCACCGCTCACCTTTTGCACAGCAGACTCGGATAAATCTTTTTTAAAGAATTCATCCACAGACATCATCATTACAACATATCAATATGCATCAGGAAAATCGGGGAATTCCGCACTGCAAACATTTACATCAAAAGAACAATGCATGTTTGTCTTTGACGAAGTTCATCATTTGTCAGATGAAGGCACATGGGCAAAAGCAATCAATAATCTTCCTCACACTTGCAGTGTTGCACTTTCGGGAACACCGGTTCGTTCGGATAATAAATCATTGTTTGGAGTTCCCTTTGAAATTCGCGACAATGAACGATTTTATACCGCATTGCATGAAGTGCTGCTTAGAGATGCACATGAAGAAGGCAAAATTCTCAAGCGTGTTTCCGTTAACATGATTGATTATAAAATCAAGTTGCGAAACATAGAAACCCAAGAAGAAGTTGAATTGTCTCTCGGCCAAATGCATGACATGGCATCAGGAGAAAAAGATGTCGATGCATTCCTTGCACGAAGAAATATGCGTTTTCATACTGTGTATTTGGAATCATTGCTAAAACCTGCATTCGATCGCTATAAAGAAAAACGCAATGCAATGGTTCAGCAACAATTGAACAAAACCACTCGTAGTTCACGATCTCACCAAATGCTGATCATCGCAATGAGCAATATGCATGCGAAAGCAATATTGGAATTTGTCCAAGAACGCTTTCCTGAATGGTCTTCAGCGAGAATCGGACAAGATATACCCGAAAAAATTCGATTGACCACTCTCGATCAATATAGGAAGGGAGAAATCGATGTCATGGTTCAGGTGGACATGATAGGAGAAGGCACCGACATAAAACCAATAAGCGTCATCGTGAAAGCTGACCTTGTGCGAGCATTTTCAAAGACAATGCAGCAGATATTTCGTGGAATGAGATATTATGATGGCTTCACCCACGAACAGAATATTTGCGATTTATTTGCTTCGAATGATTCCGCTTTGGCTGTCATTTTTGAATGGCTCATGAATGAGCAACAAATCGGTGTGAAACTTCAACAGAAAAGACTTGATTCCATTGAATCAAGAGAATTCACGCCGGATCAAGAGTCTTGGGTGCTTGCCGATGTTGAACATAAAGCCACGGAGACACTTCATTGGGAGTTATTCCCAGATCCAAACAAGCCGGCAGAACCCGAGCCTGAAGCAGGCAAAACCACCTCAGCCCCGGAGTCTGAGCAAGTCATGGCTATGAATGTGATGGAGATAGAGCAACAATTACGACAAGAATGCGCCAATCTTGCATATCGTCTTGCACAATCCTTACGATCCCAAGGAGTTAATGCGGGGATTCGCACAATTCATGCAGCTTCAAAAAAACGATTTGGAAAATCCCAGGATGATATGAATCTTCGTGAGTTGGAGCAGAAGAAAGAATGGTTGTTTCAATGTCTTGAACGCGGAAGAATTTTCTAAAGGTACAGAGCATGGGTTACAGAAATATCGGCACCATCAGCAGAACACATGGTACGGCAGGTGCAATGATCTTGACGCAATGCCCGGATTCTTCCATTTCATTAAAACCAGGGACACAAGTATTGGTTGGATTTTCAGCAAGTTATTCAAAACCATATACGCTCACCTCTTGCGAAACATATAAGCAATCCCTCATTATCATGCTTCGGGGAATTGAAATGAAAGACATCAATGAACTGAAAGACAATGGGGTCTTCATTGATGAATCATTATTGTTTCGTGATAAAGAACAGTATTATGTGAGTGATCTGATTGGATGCAAAGGAATTGATGAACAAGGGAATATATTGGGGGAAATCACCGATGTATGGATCATGCCTGCAAATGATGTATGGGTATTAACCACAAAAGAAGGCGATATCCCTCTCCCCGTCATAGATGATGTGATAGTCTCCACTGATATCGAAAACAAGTCAATCGTGATACGCCTGATCGATGGTTTGAGAGATTTACTTCCGAATCAGTCAGAGAATGATGAACATTTAGATTGAATGATATGCATCAACATCCAATGTGACTTTTACAGTGTTTTTCGCATGATGCTCAGCATAAATCCCCAATGCCTTTTTCAAAAATCTTCTCATGATTTCGCCTGATGGATCCTCATGTTTTTTTCCTTTCAGCACAAGAATTCTTCGATATTGTGATTTCAGTTTTGCGATGAATGGAATAGTGGGGCCCATCAATTCATAGGGCACATTGACCGTGGGGAGCAATGATGCGATCGTTTTTGCAGATTCATGAACGGCATATTCATCCGGCCCTGCGCATTCGATTGTCACAATTCTGGAAAATGGAGGATAGAGTGCATCTTTGCGAATCTGCAATTCATCGGCATATAAGAGCTCATAACTCCCCGCAAGCGAAGCAATGATTGACTGATGTTCCGGATGAGCTGTCTGTAATAGAACTTTCCCTTGCAATGCCCCCGTTCTACCTGCCCTACCGGATACTTGAGTAAGCAATTGGAATGTTCTTTCGGAGGCTCTAAAATCAGGCATGAATAACTGATGATCCGCATCGATAATCCCAACGAGCGATACATGCGGGAAATCCAAACCTTTCGCAACCATTTGCGTGCCGATTAGTATATCGATGTCTTTTTTTGCAAATGCAGTGAGGATTCGTCGATGTTCACCTTTTTTTGAGGTGGTATCCAAATCCATGCGCTCGATATTGGACTTGATTCCTCGAATACTAAGTAACTCGAGCAATTCCTCTTCAACTTTTTGTGTCCCGCTTCCCGCTTCTTTGATGTCAACACCACCACAAACAGTGCATGAATGCATTGATTTTTCCGCATAGCCACAATAATGACATCTCAGCATTCCTGAATTTTTATGCAATGTTAGAGAGACACTACAATGTTTACACATCGGAATATGACCACAATCCAAACATTCTTGAAAGCGTGCGAAACCTCTTCTATTGTGAAAGAGAATAACACCTTCTTTCTTAATCACACAGTTTGTTATTGCTTGCAATAGATCCTCTGAAAAAGAGCCATGCATTGATCCTTTTTTTCTATGTTCCCGAATATCTACGCAGTGGATTTTTGGCAATTCCGCTCCATCTGCTCTTGATGAAATATGCAGATAATGATATTTGCCTTGTTGAGCATTGTACATGCTTTCGAGCGAAGGGGTTGCAGAACCAAGTATCGTCACAATCCCTTCGATGGAACCACGAACAACTGCGAAATCCCTGGCATTGTATCTTGGTGAGGGAGCTTCTTGTTTATAGGAAGATTCATGTTCCTCATCCACGATGATGAGTCCCAATCTGCTTTCTCCGAATGGTGCAAACAAGGCCGATCTTGCTCCGATGACAATGCGAGCATTTCCATTTCTGATTTTGCGCCAATGTTCATAACGCTCCTGATTCGTCATTTTGCTGTGCAAAACAGCAATTTGATCACCAAATGTTGCGGTGAACCTATCAACCAATTGAGGTGTGAGCGAGATTTCAGGAACAAGTAAAAGACAATCTTTGTCAAGAGCCAAAGCCGAACGAATTGCCTGAATATAGACCAAGGTTTTCCCACTTCCGGTTATTCCATGCAACAAAAATGTTTTGCTTTCTTTATGATGCAGTGCCGAGTGAATCAATCCATGCGCATGCTCTTGCTCGATGGTCATGGTAAGCAAAGATTCATCACGCCTGGCCAAGCTATCCTTCAATTCAGCTGTTTCAGGAATATACTCTTCCTTTTTGTGAATCAATATTCCTTTTGAGCACAGCGTTTGTATAGAAG
>JBJTFZ010000127.1:0-3742 GCA_046093685.1 bacterium | reverse complement strand
CAGTGAATTATTGGGTGAATTGAATGCATCGCATACGGGAAGTGGCTATCGTGCACAATACTCAGATGAAATACGAGATCAAACCGCTGTTCTCGGAGCATTCTGGGATGAGTCATTTACAGGACCCGGAATAAAAATTCTTGAAATCATTGATAAATCACCACTTGATCATCCCAAAAAAATATTTCAACCCGGCATGATCATCGAAAAGATTGATGGTATTCCTGTCACGCTTTCCAATCTGGACATCCTCTTGAATCGCAAAGCAGATAAACCTGTATTGATATCAATCTATATGCCCGAGAAGAAAACGGCTCTCTTTGACCTCAAAAAGAAATATGATGCAGTGATAAAACCTATTTCATTTGGCGCTCAAGAAGAATTACTCTATCGTAGATGGGTATTGAATTGTCGAAACATGGTTGACTCCCTTTCCAAAGGAAAAGTGGGTTATGTGCATGTGCGTGGAATGAATAGCGAAAGTTTCCGTGAAGCATATTCCGAAGTTCTCGGCAGACATGCTGATAAAGTTGGAATCATCATTGATACACGGTTTAATGGAGGCGGATGGTTGCATGATGATCTCGCAACATTACTCTCCGGAAAACAATATGTAAAGCTCGTACCACGGGGTCAACTCATCGGCTCTGAACCACAAAATAAATGGCAAAGAAAATCAGTTGTGCTGATGAATGAAAGTAATTACTCGGATGCCCACTTTTTCCCCTGGACATATAAGCAATTGAATATTGGTCCACTTATCGGAATGCCCGTTCCGGGAACAGCCACAGCAGTGTGGTGGGAAACTCAAATCGATCCAACATTGTATTTCGGTATCCCGCAAGTAGGTACAATTGGAAATGATGGAAAGTATCTCGAGAATAATCAACTCGATCCGGATATCAAAGTGATGAATCTTCCTGAAGATTTTGCCAATGGTATCGATAAACAGATTCGTGCGGCAGTTGAAGAAATGCTGAAATAATAGAAGATGACCATTTCAATGCAATCAGAAATGTCGAATGTTCTTGTTGTTGGGGGAAATCCCGGACAATGGACTGCAAAACAACGATCATATGAAGCGCACTATGTGAATGGTGTTGAAGCATGGGTATTTGCATTGGGAGGAAGATATATTCATGAATCGTTGTTGACACCACGGATGATTGCCGATGCAGATTTGGTCATCATGAATTTGAATGCAATCAAAGAACCAACACGATTGTCCAAAGTACGGTCACTTGCCGAAAATAGGCCGGCACATGTGCAATGGATGACATTATTGGAAGGAGACATGCAATGGTATCTGAAGCCGTTCCCACATCTTAGAGAACTATTTGATGCAAGTACATTCGTGAATTGCATCAATGTTCATGCTGAAGCCTTCATTCAATCATTGACATCATCACCCGTGCATACGCTTGGTATTCCATATCCTGCAGTTGGCATCAGAACCTTTGCCACACAGCCCGATCAGCGAGATGAATGTGTATTGATTTGTCCATTTCTTCGCATGCGACAAAATGAATATGCCGTCGCCAAACAATTGAATCTGCCCATTCGAGGATTCGAAAGAAGATTGTCCGTCAAGCCATCAACAATATTGTCGAATAAGCGCCTATATGGAAGCATGTTCCAAAGAGATGCGAACAAACAGTATATCGATGGCATCCTGAATAATCCAAAGATTGATATTCAATATGAAACACGATTGGATGCTTTTTATTCTCAAGCAGGAAAGGCAAAGCTCTGGTTGAATCTTGATGATCGATATACGTGGGGACGATATGTGCTCGATGCAGCGGCTCTGGGTGTGCCAATCATCAGCACAGCGAACACGGGTCATGCTACAAAGCTTTTTCCAGAACTTACGGTGGATTCACCATTTGCAATTGATCAAGCAGTACTGATTGCACGAACATTATTGAATGATCCTGAATTTGTTCAGTCCGTCTGTGATAGAGCATGGGAAGGATTGCAGGAATATTCTCCCGAAAGAATGGCGCAACGCTTATGGAAGATTCTCAAAAAATAAATGCACCAATCATCCATGTGATTTTTCGCGCTTGTGATGTGGTGAATGCAGTCAATGCAAATCCAAGGCCATTTGATTTGGATAAAACCACATTGGTCAAACTCAGCTTTCAAAGTCTGTGGGACTCACTGCAACATATCCCTCATACAATTCATGTGATTGGAGATAAATTGAGTCCGGATTTGCAAGCATTCTTTCAAGAAAAGAATGTCAATCTCATTGAAGGTGATTTCGGGAATGATGAGTCCATTCGTCAGACGCTATTATTGGGCGCACGATTCCCGGCTGAAGATTGGGTGTATTTCTGTGAAGATGACTATGTACATGTTCCCCATGCAATGACATTCATTCACAATTTCCTCCAGAACCCTGCATCATTCATGAATCATACAAAGCGATTGTATACATGGAGTTCATTTATCAATCTGAAGAAGAAGGACATTGTGATTCATCCAACCGATTATCCAGATCGCTATAGTGGAAAATACAGAAGATTCTCCCTGATACTGCATAGTAATGATTGCCATTGGAGACAAATTACCGATACAACCTTCACTTTTCTCATTCAAGGCAAAACACTGCACAAAAAACTTCCCTTTTTGCTTCGATGCGCAAAAGGTGCAAATGATCGTTTGCTGAGCAGAAAACTCTATGGAAGATTCACATTCTTTGGGAAGGTTCTTGCACTATCTCCAATCCCGGGTTTGGCCACGCATATGCATCGCGATACCATGACACCCCTGATCAACTGGGAATCAATCATTGAAGATGTGCGAAGAAGAATACTCTAAGAAATATATTGTCATATAATAATAGCATACCATCCCATTAACGAATCAATGCCCCTTAGGGGCATGATGTAAATAGATGACAATATGTGTTACCGTAATATTTCTCTCGTGTCAGCGGCGGGGTACCCTTAGCGTGACGGGGTAAGCCTTCTTCATCCATACATTTCAGGTCTGCGATCTTTAAAAATATCATTCACAGCATTGAAGGATTTCTTTCGAGTGGATTGCGGATCAATCTCTGCATAAATAATTTCTTCATTGCCGAAAGAAGCTTGAGCCAATCGTTCACCTGCATAATCATAAATGGCAGATTCACCCCTAAACAACAGTGTTTCTTCTCCCAAACATTCTTCTCCGATGCGATTTGCGACAGCCACATAGACTTTATTTTCAATTGCGCGTGCAGGAAACACTTTGCCTGAAAGCGTTGTAACAAGATTGGCGGGACACACTATAAGATCTGCACCTTGTAAAGCAAGAGTTCTTGCAGCTTCGGGGAAGCGCCAGTCATAGCATATCATGATGCCTATGGTGCAGTCTGTCTTTGCATCATGAACGCAGAAGAATCCCGAATTGCCTTCCGCAAACACTTCATGTTCCTTGTAAAACAGGTGTGTTTTTCGATACACACGCGAGTCCTCTTGATTAGGCATGAATATCCCTGCCGAATTGTACATCAGATCTCCATCCTTCTCGGGAAATCCTATGATGATCACAGTTCCTCTTTCGGTTGCCAATGTTTGAAATTGTTGCAATTCAGTAGAAACACCCCAAGTCAGCGCATGAGGAGAAAGAGAAGTTTTGTCCGTGAAGAAATAACCGCTTGTGGCAAGTTCAGGAAAGACAATCAAGTCTGCTTGGGTGGAATGTATAGTGTTGCAGATTGCGGAAACATTTTGCTCAGTGTCTGCATATA
>JBJTFZ010000126.1:0-7729 GCA_046093685.1 bacterium | reverse complement strand
TGGCAAGTTCATGTTTATTCGGATATTCATCACTCATGGCTTCAGCGATATATCCTCCTGCCAATTCAATGATCATCTGTGCGGCTCGGCAAGCGGCATGCTCCAGCATGTTGATGTCCACTCCCCGTTCAAAGCGATATGCTGCATCGCTTGATATACCCAATACTTTTGCGGTTCGGCGTATCGAAGACGGTTGAAAGTAAGCAGATTCAATAAACACCGAAGTAGTTAATTCGGAAATTTCACTATTCTTTCCACCCATGACGCCTGCGATTGCAATTGGTTTTTCTGCATCACAAATCAACAACATTTCATTGTCCAATGTGCGCACTTTGCCATCAAGAGTCTCATAGGTTTGCTTATTGTTTGCTCTTTTCACGATGATTGAATTTCCGGCAATCAAATCCGCATCAAATGTATGAAGAGGTTGTCCTGTTTCGTGCAAGACATAATTGCTGACATCAACCACGATGTTTTTTGAGCGCAACCCTATCGATTCCAATCGTTTTTGCAACCATTCAGGTGATTCACCATTTGTGATTCCTTTGACGCAAAGTCCTACATAACGATAGCAAAGATCGGAGTCCTGTATGGTGATTGAAGGATTTCCCTCATTGCGATGTGTTGAATAGAGAGACAATGCTTCAGCTTTACCGGGAAATCTCACGGCTTCAGCATTTCCTTCAAGACAAGCTATTTCTCTAGCAAGTCCAATATGGCTCAAGCAATCGGCTCTGTTTGGCGTGATTCCAATTTCGAGTAAAATGTCTGTGCCTAGAAATTCTTTCAGCGGCATTCCTATCGGGGTGTCTTGGGGCAATACCCAAATTCCGCCATCATCTTCACCAATATTTAATTCATGTTTGCTACAAATCATGCCATTTGATTCAATGCCGCGAATTTTTCTTTTTCCAATTGTAAATCCGCCATTTGGGATAAATGCCCCTTCTTGAGCAACGATCACTATTTGTCCTGCATCCACATTGGGTGCTCCGCAGATGATCACTGATTCAGAAGCGCCGGTATTGACCGTGCAAACGGATAGTGAGTCAGCATTGGAATGTGCTTCTTTGCTGAGAACCTTCCCGGTGACGAAGCCTTTATATTTGTCTCCTTCATCGTGAATTGATTCCACTTCTATGCCGAGCATCGTGAGCCCGTCTGTTAGTTCTGACATTGGCTTTTGGAAAGGGTAGCACTCTTGTAACCATTGAAGGGAAGCAATCATTGATCAAAACAGAAATAGGTAGAAAAAATTGAAAACACGGTTTGTACCGATGAGAACATGCAAATATACGGCTCATTTGACTTATGTGGGCTGTACCATACACAACCCTCAATGAAGAAAATGCTCAAACAGCCAAAGGAAAACCCCTGAAAAATGAGGACTTTTTGATATTTTTGTAGTCTTGTCACCCAAAAACACCACATACTATCACTATGAGCAATGATGCACTCATCGGCAAGATCAAAAAAGCGATTCTTGTTCTGCAAATCAGCAATTTTTTAGCAGCCTTGGCTTTCTTTTCTGGGTATTTCCTGCAAGGCGACATGCTCTTCATCATTGCGGGTACTTGCATGATGATAGCGGTTATCGGTCTACAAGCATTGCGCAAGAGAATTTTTGCAAAATTGGAACAGTGATCGTTTATTACTTGAATATTCGGAAGCCTTCATGAACATAGCAGTCATCTGTGGTGGAATATCACCTGAGCGAAATGTCTCGCTCGTTGGCGGTCTCGCAGCAACGAATGCATTGGAATCTCTTGGACACTCTGTCAGAATCATCGATCCCGCATTTGGTGCAGACTGCATTCGAAGCAAAGCCGACATTAACATTGATCCATCCGTTCTTCCCGGTGCAGATGTTTTGTCCCTCCCAAAAAGTCGCCTTCTCGAATGTGTGATGTCTTCAGCATTTGATGGAATCGATATCGCATTTCTCTTGATACATGGTACGAATGGAGAAGATGGAATATTTCAAGCAATGCTTGAAGCAAGAGGAATCCGATATACCGGCAGCAAAGTACTTGCAAGTGCCTTGGCAATGGATAAAGTTGCATCAAAGATGATGATGTCATCAATGAATATCATGACGCCACCTTGGGCAATTGCAGTAAAAAGCAGAGGTGACTTCAATGATATGGACACATTGCAGGAAATCATCACGGATTTGGCGGGATCTCTCGTTATCAAGCCGAATAATCAAGGTTCAACCGTTGGCATGACAATCCTTCACAAACCTGATGTGGATTCACTTCGCAAAGCTCTTGAAGAGGCGGGAAATTATGCAGATGTCATTCTCATAGAATTATTCATCGAAGGAAGAGAATTGACAGTGGCAGTTCTTGGTGATGAAGCATTGCCTGTGATTGAAATTGAACCCGAAGGTGGATTCTATGATTACAAGCATAAGTACACCAAAGGTGAAACACGATATCACTGTCCGGCGGATTTAAGCGATGATGTCACCGAATTCGTGCAAAACTTGGCGGTCTCTGCGCATAAAGTACTCGGTTGCACAGCATATAGCAGAGTGGATTTCAGGTTGGATGAAGAAAATGTTCCATACTGTCTTGAAGTCAACACAATACCCGGTTTCAGTGCCACAAGCCTTGTTCCCATGGCTGCTAAAGCCCAAGGGATCGAATTTCCGGAACTGTGCGAACGAATCATCGAATTATCGTGATGTCACAAAGAGAATCACATAATGCCGAAATGCCCAAAGAAGCGCAAAGTGTGACTAAGGCAAGAAAATACTTTAACCGATTGTCATTGATGTTGTTCTTATTGTTGATTGCGGGAGGAACTGCAGTATACATCAACAATGTGATGCGAGTGAACAAAATGCTCAATGAAGTCAGAGCATTGGAAAAGACCAGAGATTCTTTGATTTCCGTCAATCAGCAATTGAAGTCGAAAGTACTTGACATGCAGTCGGCTTCACGCATCACGGAATTGGCAAAACAGCGATTGGGGATGATTCCCAATCCAAAGGCTCCAACAAGCGTAACACCTTGAATTTTTCATTTATCATAAATATTTACTCATGAATAAGCAAACAGTCACATTGATCAAGGGCGATGGAATCGGTCCCGAAATTTCTCATGCCGTCCAAACAATTTTTTCAACAGCAAATGTACCAATTGCATGGGAAGAAGCCGATGCGGGTTTGTATTGCATAGAGAAATACGGAAATGGAATTCCGCAGGAAACGCTCGACTCCATCATCCGAAACAAAGTTGCTTTGAAAGCTCCGACAACCACTCCAATCGGTGGTGGACATAAAAGCATCAATGTTACGATTCGTAAATCTTTGGATTTGTTTGCAAATGTGCGCCCATCGAAATCATTACCCGGAATAAAAACGCGTTTCGACAATGTGGATTTGATCATCGTTCGGGAAAATCTCGAAGATACCTATGGTGGTATTGAGCACATGCAAACACCTGAAGTTGCGCAATGCCTCAGATTGATCACACGATCAGGTTCACGCAATGCCGCTCGATATGCTTTTGAGATGGCAAAGCTCAGCGGTCGAAATAGAGTGACTTGCGTTCACAAAGCCAATATTCAAAAGATATCCGATGGATTATTCCTTCGTTCCTTCCAAGAAGTTGCCGAGAATTATCCCGATATTCAGCATGATGATATTCTCATTGATAATCTTTGCATGCAATTGGTTACCAAACCCGAGCAATTCGATGTATTGCTTTTACCCAACTTGTTTGGTGATATTGCCAGTGATTTGTGTGCGGGATTGGTAGGCGGACTCGGCGTTGCGCCCGGAGGAAATATCGGACAAGATTCCGCGGTTTTTGAAGCTGTTCACGGTTCGGCTCCTGACATTGCAGGTAAAGGCCTTGCCAATCCAACCGCAATTTTATTGTCCGGTTTGCAAATGCTTCGTTATCTCGGACTCAACTCCTATGCCACAAGAATTGAAAATGCATTGCAGGAAACATTGGAGGCCGGAATCAAAACAGGTGATTTGGGTGGTAAGGCAAACACGCAAGAATTCACAGATGCGATTTGTTCAAGAATTGCACCTGAAGACGTCAATGCGGTGCAGGAAAGTCCAACCAAAATCATCATTGCTCGTGAACCACTCACAAAAGAACAACAAGACTGGAGTATCCAAGGAGTGGACGTATTTGTGCGCTCAATGTCCGGCACAATCCCTGCTTTGCCTGAGACAATCGGCGCATTCAAATTGGCGATGATCTCAAATCGTGGAACTAAAATTTATCCCGGAAATGCTCCGGACATTTTACTGGTAGATCATTTCCGTTGTCGATTTTATGCTGAAAAGCCCGTTCAGCGTGAGGATGTCATGGCATTGCTTTCCGCATTTCCAAAAGAATATCCATGGATGCATGTGGAAATCTTGCATAAAGAAGGCGATTCCCCGCTGTTTTCCAAAGCTCAGGGAGAATAAGCTCTTTGGATGTCTTTGTAAAGATTTCCTGAAATTGAATTCTCATTGGAGTTTTCTATCTTTGTCAGTGAATTATTTTTCTTCAATTCTATAGTTCGTTCCGGAGAACCTTCGATCATGTACAATACTACACGCTTTACTTTGAAAGGACTTACATTGCTGACCCTCATGGTTTTTCTTTGGGGTTGTGGCGAAAAATCGAAGGGTCCCGAACCGCTCGGTACACTCAAAGAATACACTGATCCCGCAACATCTTTCAAAGTGTTGTATCCTGATAATTGGAAGGAATTGCAAAAAGAATCGGGTAGAAGATTCATGGCATTTCCAAGTAGAGATGCCAGTGAAACATTCAGAAAAGTATATGCAATGCCGGGTGAAGTCAATAATTCGGCTGCACAAATCGCAGTATTTCTTCAGCCATTGCGTGGGAGGATTTTGGACTCCGTCGTTCTGGACAATATGACCGACATGATAAATGATTCACTGTACACAGAAAAAAGAAGAACAACCATTGCAGGTCTTCCTGCATATCGTGTTCGTTACAGATACAATTTGGCGGATGGATTATATGAAGGTGAAAAGTATATCGTTGTAAAAGACACAACATATGCCACGATTCTTGAGTTTAGTGCTTTTACTGATTCATATTCATTCTACAAACCTACTTTCGATAATATTGCGAAGAGTTTTGTGCCTGCTTCTAATCCTATTGAAAAAAAGCCGGATACTCTTATTCAAAATGCTGAAGCAGCACCACCATCAGCAACCAGCAGAATAGTTAACGGGACAGGATTTGCAATTTCCATTCCAGATAATTTCAATGGCGTGCGCACGCAAAATTCCGGAACCATATATTCTGTGAGTTTCCAAGGTGATCGATTGGACTGCACAATCCAAGTTGATGTTATTGATGCTTCAAAACAGAAAAATCTTTCTAAGATTGTTGAAGATAATAAAAAAGCATACGGCGCAGCAAATGCATCAAAAACCACACTTGGTGGTGTTGAAGCTTATTACATGAATTATTCATTTGGTGGGAATGTTCAAAGCCGAGTGTATTTTGCCATCAAAGGCGATAAGATGTTCCGCGTGACGATGAACTATTTCATTCCGAAACAGGATGTATACAAACCTGTATTTGAGAAGAGCATCAGTTCATTCCGCATGATGTGATGCTTTGCAGAATATGAACAAGGCACTTCGTCGCAAAGCGAAGTGCCTTTTATTTTTTGAAATGAAATGATTGAAACACATGCTCTGATATTGGATTGGTTCGCAAAGGAAGCTCGTGATTTTCCATGGAGATACACTGCGCCGGATCCGTATCATGTTCTCATTTCAGAGTATATGTTGCAACAAACGCAAGCACAGAGAATTGCGGAGCGTTTCCCGATATTCATTTCACAGTTTCCCGATATTCATGCTTTGGCCAATGCGAATACAAGGGAAATCATCATGGCATGGCAAGGTCTCGGATATAACAATCGAGCTTTGCGCCTTAGAGATTGTGCAAAAGAGATCATTGCCAAACATGAAGGTAGAATACCGAACTCCATGAATGCATTGATTGCTTTACCCGGCATCGGTCCATATACCGCTTCTGCAATCTTGTCTTTTGCGTATGGTGAGAATGTGTCGGTCATTGATGTTAATATCCGTAGGGTGTATGCTCGATATCTTGGTTATTCAGATTCGGGAGAATTGTCCGCAAAAGAAATGCTTTCTTTTGCCGAGCGTGCATATCCAAAAGAACATTCTTCAGCTTGGCATCAGGCAATCATGGATATAGGAGCGCAATGGTGCAAAGCTCGTCTAGCGATATGTGAGGATTGTCCACTAAATGAGCATTGCAAGTCGGCATTTAGCGTGCAGATTTCCAAAACAAAAAAAACAAAGAATGAGCCATCACATCGAGATATACCCAATCGAATTTGGCGTGGCAAAACAGTTGAATATTTGAGAGTCCGTCCGAGACATACCGAGAAAAAGTACATGGTTTTGCGAGCACTCATCAATGAGGAAATCAAAGAACATGACATTACTTGGTTTGATGATCTCATATTGCCGTCATTAATCAAAGATCGTCTCATAGAATATGATGCTAAGAAACAAACCATTTCAATTCCACTATGATTTAGAGTTGACATGTTTATCATGAAAGGACCCATTGAACAATCATTGAGAAAGACAGCATTTTTGCTTGTCACGATGATATTTATTTCAGGAGGAATACTTCTTCATGTACTGTTTGGACACCAACTTTCATTGCTCTCCGTATTGTTTTTTGGTTGGCTTTTTGCAAATATCTCCCTCGCCATATTGATTCGATTCACAATACGCAAAGGTATGGTGAAACCACTACGCAATGTAATCGAAACCATGAACAGTTTTGTTGGAGGAGTATCATCAGCCAGAGTAGATGCATCAAACACCAAAAGTCATGAATTGAAAGAATTGTCCGATGCATTCAATGGACTTGCCGAAAAATCTTCCAAAGATATTTCTGAGTTGAAAAAACTTGAACAGGTGCGTAGCCAATTTCTTGGAAATGTATCTCATGAATTGAGAACACCGATCTTTTCCATTCAAGGATATTTGGAAACATTGCTGGATGGGGCACTCGATGATCCTGCAGTCCGAAGAAAATTTATTGAGCGTTCACATGCAAATGCGGTTCGACTCAACTTGCTATTGTCGGACCTCATTGACATTTCAAAGATCGAATCCGGTGAAATGCGCATGAGCTATCGTTATTTCAATGTCGTAGAAATGATTCATGATGTTTTGCACTCACTGGAGTATCAGGCGGAACAGTATAAAGTCGAATTGAAAACAGCAATATATCAAGAGGAAGTCTTGGTATATGGTGACAAAGAGCGATTGTCTCAAGCCCTTACAAACTTGGTTGAAAATGCAATGAAGTATAATAAACCCGGAGGGAATGTCACCGTTGAACTTGCGATGAACACATCCGTGGTGACCATTTCGGTGAAAGATACCGGCATAGGTATTGCAGAAGAACATAAAGACCGAATTTTTGAAAGGTTTTACAGGGTTGATAAAGACAGGTCAAGGGCCGTGGGGGGAACAGGACTTGGACTGGCGATTGTTAAGCACATACTTGAAGCACATCAATCAACACCAATTGTGGAAAGCGTCCCCGGAGAGGGCACCACGATTTCATTTACACTGAAAATCTGAGTGCATTGGCAGAAAATGGAATGCCTTTGCGAGTCCATTATTTCGTAAATTTGCTCTCTGATCACCATATATTTTGGGAATGTATTTATG